>DYIH01000257.1 GCA_020723785.1 Thermaerobacter marianensis | reverse complement strand
AGTTGCAGCAGTACCTCGGCGTTTCACCGCGTGACCCGATGTAGAGGGGACTGAAAGCTTGGAAGGTGACTTTCACTGGCTGACCTCCTTATGTTTCACCGCGTGACCCGATGTAGAGGGGACTGAAAGACCGAAGGTTGGCCGACCTGCCGGCCGCCGTGAGAGTTTCACCGCGTGACCCGATGTAGAGGGGACTGAAAGAAACCCTCCCGTCGCAGGCAGGGCGGTGTGGGTGACGGTTTCACCGCGTGACCCGATGTAGAGGGGACTGAAAGTTGGGGGCGCGTCTCACCTACGCAGGGATGGCGCAGGCGTTTCACCGCGTGACCCGATGTAGAGGGGACTGAAAGCTGGATGGCTGGCTGGCCTGGGATTCCGGCGACGGGCAGTTTCACCGCGTGACCCGATGTAGAGGGGACTGAAAGGTGGTCTTGTACTCGACCGACCGCGCGTTCTTCTTGAAGTTTCACCGCGTGACCCGATGTAGAGGGGACTGAAAGTGTCCATATCCTCCACCGCCCACCCGCGGATGTTGCGTTGGGACCGGGACTTCCTCTGCCTGGGCTGCCACCGCAAGCTGCCCGGCCGGCCGAACATGCCGTGTTGATAAGATCGGCTGGTCGTGTCACGGGAATGCGCGGGCCGTCCCCCTGGTGGTGCCGCCCGGTTCACTTCCGCCAGAACCGCGCCACCATCGCCGCCGCCTCGGCGCGGCTCGCTCCCGCCCGCGGCGCGACGGCCGATGCCGACCGCCCTTTCACGATCCCCTTTTTGACGGTCAGGGCCAGGTCCGCTGCCGCCCAGCCCGACACCGCCGCCGCGTCGCCGTAGGCCGCCAGCAGGCGCCCGGCCTCATCCGCGGACAGGCCGCCGACTTTACCCCGCGCCCTCAGCGCCCGCGCCACGATGACCGCCACCTGCTCGCGGGTGACGGGGTCGTCCGGCCGGAAGGTTCCGTCGTCAAAGCCCTGGATGATCCCGGCGCGGGCCGCCGTCATCAGTTCGTCGGCGTACCAATCGGTCGCTTTGACGTCACGGAACGTTACCGGCGTGCGGTTAGGCGGCAGCCCCATGGCCCTCACCATCATGGCGGCGAACTGGGCCCGCGTCACCTGGCCGCCCGGGTCGAACCGCCCACCCGGCAGTCCCTTCACCACGAACTTGGCGGCCATCTGCTCCACGTCCTCCCTCGCCCAGTGGCCTGCCAGGTCGCTGAAGGTGATGTCCGCCCAGGCCAGGACGTAGCGGCTGAAGCCGTATAGCTCCACCACCAGCTTGTTGCCGTCCAGCAATTTCCCGCCCACGAACGTCAGGCTGCCGTCGCCGTTCAGTTTGAAGAGGCCCACTTTTTCCGGGTCGGCAACGCTCTGGAGGTCGTCCGCCGTCAGGGTGACGGTGAAGGTGACCGGCCGGGTGAAGGTGGTGACGGGAGAGGTGGTGCCGCCACTTTGCACCTCCGCCCGGAACTCGAAGACCCGCCGGATGGGCTGGACGCCCTCTTCGACCGTCAACAGCAGCAGTTCCGCCTCGCTTCCGCTGATTTCGCCGACGCTGACCCAGACGCTGGCCTGGTCCGGCGCGTCAACGGCCCCGGACGGCACGTCCAGCCAGAAGGCGCCTTCGTCGTCCTGGACGACGCCGCCTTTGGCCGGGTCCAGCGTGGCGCAGGCGGCCCCCGCCGGGCACGTGGGCGCCGTTCCGCCCCCGACGCTGCTGACGGTGATCGCCCCGCCGCCTGTGGAGGCCGTCGGCGTGGTGACCGTTGTGGACGGGCCGTTCCCCGACCAGGCCCCATCCGCGTCACCTGCTTCCACCTTGAACGTGTAAGAGGTCCCGGCGGACAGACCGGTGACGTTGAAGCTGTATACATTACCCGCCACCGTGTTCAGCGGCGCGCCGTCCCGGTAGACCCGATAAGCCGTCACACCGATGTCGTCCGTCGCTGCCGTCCAGTTCAGCGTCACGCCCGTCTGCGTCATCACGCTGGCCGTGAGGGTGCTCCCGGCCGGCCAGGCCGGCGGGTCGTTTACCGGGTTGACGGTAATGGTGAAGGTGGTCGCGCCGATGGACCCGCCGGCGCCGTCGGAGACGGTGAAGGAGAAGCTGTCACCGGTGGTCTCGGTGCCGTCGTGGGCGTAGGCGATGGCGCCGGCGTCGACGTCGGCCTGGGTGAAGGTGCCGTTCAGCGCGATCGGTGTCCCGTTATTGCGCAACACGCCGTTGGCGGGTGCGGCGGTCAGGGTGAAGGTGAGTTGGGCCGGCGTGTTGTCCGCATCGGTCGCTTGCAGGGCGGCGTTGGTGATGGTGGCGGCGGTGCCCTCGTCCACGGTGAGGCCGGCGTTCACGTCGAGCACCGGCGGGTCGTTTACCGGGTTGACGGTAATGGTGAAGGTGGTCGCGCCGATGGA
>DYIH01000256.1 GCA_020723785.1 Thermaerobacter marianensis | reverse complement strand
TGAAAGTATCCCAGGGATACGGCCGGGGGGGACCAGCCGTAAAAGCGCAGGGTGGGAGGGGTCCCGCCCCGGGCGTGAACCTGCAGTATGGCCTCGTCAATGGCCATGTTCTCAAACCCGTTCCTGTCACCGGTATAGATGATCCGCCACTTCATAGGTCATTCGGCCGCCCCCGGGGGCTGCCAGCGCAGCCGCGGCCTGCGGGCGGCACTGACCTCGTCCAGCCTGGATACCGGCGTACTGACCGGGGCGTCCCTGAGCAGGCCGGGGCTCTCCAGTCCCTCCCTGGCTATCTCCAGCATGGCCCGGGCGAAATCGTCCAGGGTGGCCTTGCTCTCGGTCTCGGTGGGCTCCACCATCAGGGCCTCTTCCACGATCAGCGGGAAGTAGACCGTGGGCGGGTGGTAGCCGTAATCCATCAGCCTTTTGGCTATGTCCACGGTGTGCAGCCCGGACTCCCTGAATCCGGCCGGAGGGGCCACCACGAACTCGTGCATGCAGTGGCGGTCGAAGGGCACCCGGTACTTCCCCTTAAGCAGGGAGAGCAGGTAATTGGCGTTGATCACGGCATTTTCGCTGGCTTCCCGCAGGCCCTCCCCGCCCACGGCCCGGATATAGGCGTAGGCCCTCACCACAACGCCGAAATTGCCGTAAAAGGCGCGCACCTTGCCGATGGACAGGGGGCGGTCGTAATCGAAAAAATAAATCCCGCTGTCGGGGTTGAGGCGCACCACCGGAGAGGGAAGAAAAGGCGCCAGGTGGGACTTGACCCCCACCGGCCCGGATCCCGGCCCACCGCCTCCGTGGGGGGTGGAAAAAGTCTTGTGCAGATTAAGGTGAATAACATCGAACCCCATATCCCCGGGACGGGAAATTCCCATTACGGCGTTCATGTTGGCGCCGTCGCAGTATAGCATTGCCCCGGCCCGGTGAACGGCCCCGGCGATCTCCAATATTTCCTTCTCAAAAAGTCCCAGGGTGTTGGGGTTGGTCAGCATTACCGCGGCGGTGTCGTCTCCCAGGGCCTCCCCCAGGGCTTCCATGTCCACTGTGCCGTCCCGGCCGGACCTGATCTGAAGCACCTCCAGGCCGCAAAGCGCGGCGGTGGCCGGGTTGGTCCCGTGGGAGGAGTCGGAAACGATTACCTTCCTCCGGCCGGTATCGCCCCGGTGATCGTGGTAGGCCTTGATCATCAGGAGGCCGGTAAACTCCCCGTGGGCCCCGGCGGCGGGCTGCAGGGTGAATTGATCCATGCCGGTAATCTCGGCCAGGTAGCCCTGGGTCTCGTACATCAGCCTCAGCGCCCCCTGGGCCTGGTCTTCGGGCTGGTAGGGGTGCAGGCGGGCAAAGCCCGGCAGCCTGGCGGCATACTCGTTAATCTTGGGGTTGTATTTCATGGTGCAGGACCCCAGGGGGTAAAACCCGGTGTCAACCCCGTAGTTGAGGGATGACAGGCGGGTAAAGTGCCCCGCCGCCTCCCTTTCTCCCACCTCGGGGAATTCCGGGGGCCTTTTGCGCAGCAGATCGGCGGGGACAAGCTCCTCCGGAGGCCGCCCGGGGACGTCGCAGTCCGGCATGTAAGACGAGGTGCGGCCGGGGGCGCCCAGTTCGAAAATAAGCGGCTCGCTCACCTTTCAACCCCTCCAATCCCGGCGGCCAGGCGTTCAATCTCTTCCCTGGTGCGCAGCTCGGTGCAGCACAGAAGCATGTGCCCCGAATAACCGGGGTAAAACCGCCCCAGATTCAGCCCGCCGATTATTTTATCCTTTAAAAGCCTGCAGTTTACCTCCGCCGGGTCCTCATCCAGGCGGACGGCGAATTCCTTGAAGAAGGGGGCCTCGAAGGACGGGCTGACCCCCGGGAGGGAAGTGATCAGCCCGTGGGCGTAGTGGGCCTTTTGCAGGCACAGTTCGGCCACCCGGCGCAAGCCCGCCCTTCCCAGGCAGGTCATGTAAACGGTTGCCGCCAGGGCGCACAGGGCCTCGTTGGAACAGATGTTGGAGGTGGCCTTTTCCCGGCGGATGTGCTGCTCCCGGGCCTGGATGGTGAGCACGAACCCCCTGCGCCCGGATTTATCCACTGTCTGCCCCACCAGCCGCCCGGGCATGCGCCGGATCATTTTCTGCCGGCAGGCCAGGAATCCCAGGTACGGGCCGCCGAAACTGACGTGGTTGCCCAGCCCCTGGCCCTCTCCCACCACGATATCGGCCCCGTACTCCCCCGGCGCATCCAGTATTCCCAGCGATATGGGATCGGCGCAGACCACGAAGAGTGCGCCGGCCCGGCGGGCGACCTCCCCTATTTCCGGGGCTTTTTCCAGGCAGCCGAAAAAGTTGGGCTGCTGTATAATCACGGCGGCGGTGCTGCCGTCCACCAGCCCCGCCAGGGCGCCGGGGCAGGTAACGCCCCCGGC
>DYIH01000255.1 GCA_020723785.1 Thermaerobacter marianensis | reverse complement strand
CCCGCACCGCCCCTACAGCACCACTTCCGCCTGGCGCGCCGAGTGGCACTGGATGTTGACCGCGACGGGGAAGCTGGCGATGTGCCGCGGGAAGATCTCCACCGCCACCCAGAGGGCCGTCGTCCGCCCCCCCAGCCCCTGCGGGCCGATGCCCAGCCGCTCGATCTCATCATAGAGTTCGCGCTCGAGGGCGGCCACCTCCGGCCTCGGATGGTGCCGGCCGATGGGACGGAGGATGGCCCGCTTGGCCAGGTCGGCCACCTTGTCGAAGGTGCCGCCGATGCCCACGCCGACGATCAGCGGCGGGCAGGCGTCGGGACCGGCCATGGCCACCGTCTCGACGACGAACCGCTTGGCCCCCTCCAGGCCGTCCGCCGGGCGCAGCATGGCCAGGCGGCTCTTGTTCTCGCTGCCGCCGCCCTTGGGCAGCACGCGGATGTGCAGCCGGTCGCCGGGAACGATCTCGGTGTGGATAACGGCCGGGGTGTTGTCCCCCGTGTTGCCGCCCTCCCAGGGATGGGCCAGGATCGACTTGCGCAGGAAACCGCCGACATAGCCCTCGGCCACGCCGCGGTTGACCGCCTCGGTCAGGTCGCCGCCCACCAGGTGGACGTCCTGCCCCACCTCGAGGTAGACGACGGTGAAGCCGGTGTCCTGGCAGAGGGGCACCTGCTCCTCGGCGGCGATGCCGGCGTTCTCCGCGATCTGGCCGAGGATCTCCCGCCCCACCGGCGACGTCTCCCGTTCCGCCGCCGCCTCGACGGCGCGGGTGACATCCTCCGGCAGGTGGTAGTTGGCCTGCCGGCACAGCCGCGCCACCGCCCCGGCCACCTCGTCCACATGGACCTCACGCACGTTCGGCATCCGGCAACTCCTTCCACCCGTGTTCGGCGCCCGGCCCGCCTGCCCTACCGCCCGCGGTCAGCCGGCGGGCAGCTTGGCCAGGCTCTCGCGCACGTCGCGGCAGGAGGCCTCGAAGGCGGCCCGCTCCTCGTTCGTCAGGTCCAGCTCGATGACCCGCTCCACCCCGTCGCCGCCGAGTACGACGGGCACGCCGGCGAAGATGCCGCGCTGGCCGTACTCGCCCTCCAGCAGGGCGGCGCAGGGCAGGATGCGTTTCCTGTCGCGGAGGACGGCCTCCACCATCTGGGCCACCGCCGCCGACGGCGCGTAGAAGGCGCTGGACCCCATCAGGTTGACGATCTCGCCGCCGCCGAAGCGGGTCCGCTCCACCAGCCGTTCGATCGTCTCCCGCGGCAGCAGGCGTTCGATGGGGATGCCGCCGGCATAGGAATAGCGCACCATGGGCACCATCGAATCGCCGTGGCCGCCCAGCACCAGGGCGGTCACGTCCTCGCAGGAGACGCCCAGTTCCATGGCGATGAAGGTGCGAAAGCGGGTGGAGTCCAGGACGCCCGACTGGCCGACGACCCGGTTGCGCGGGAAGCCGCTGGCCCTGTGGGCCACCGAGCACATGACGTCGAGGGGGTTGGTCAGGACGATGATCACCGCCTCGGGCGAGCGGGGCGCCGTGGCCTCGGTCACCGCCTTGACGATCTTGTAGTTGATGCCGAGCAGGTCGTCGCGGCTCATGCCCGGCTTGCGGGCCGCCCCCGCGGTGATGACGATGATGTCGGAATCCGCCGTCTCGGCGTAGTCGTTGGTGCCGGTGACGCGGGCGTCGAAGCCCTCGACGGGCGCCGCCTGCTGCAGGTCGAGGGCCTTGCCCTGGGGCATCCCCTCCACCACGTCGACGAGGACGATGTCGCCCAGTTCCTTGGCCGCGCACCAGTGGGCCAGCGTGGCCCCGGTGGCGCCGGCCCCCACGATGGTGATCTTGTGTCGTTTGATTGGCGCCAAAAGTCCGCCCCCTTTAGCCACCCGACCCACCGGGAACAGACCGCGGCGGGACCAGCTTGCTAAAAGCTTACCACTTTCGGCGCCCGACCAAAAGGGTGTCTATGATCCGTGCAGGAGGTCGCGCACCTCGCCGGCCCGCAGGTCGTCCAGGCTCAACTCCCCGGCCAGGGTGCGCACCCGGTAGGGCAGGCCGTCGCGCAGGTAGACCCGCGGCAGCCGCGCGCCGGCCGAGATGCGCCGCATCGCCGGCACGGTCACCATATCGCCGGCGGCCACGCCGGGGATGCCGGTCACGTCCGCCACGCACATCTGCATGGCAATCCGGCCCACCAGGGGCACCCGCCGTCCGCCAATCTCGACCGTGTCCGGCCGCGCCAGGAGGCCCAGGCTGCCCAGCACCAGCTTGGCCACGCCGCGGACAAGCTCTCCGGCGTTGCGGGGCGTGCGGGAGGGGACCACGCCCAGGCCGTCGGCGAAGCCCAGCGGGATCACCGCCAGGGTGGCCGGGCGGCGCGCCCGGAACTCACCGCCGTAGCCCACGGCGGCACCCGCCGGCACCTCCC
>DYIH01000254.1:1228-2424 GCA_020723785.1 Thermaerobacter marianensis | reverse complement strand
CTCCACTTCAGCAAAGACGTCGGCCGCCCCAAGGTGGACTCGGCCCGTGAGAAGCTGCTGGCCCTCAACCCGGAGATCCGGGTGGAAGCCGGTTGCGAGCGGCTGACGGCGGCCAATGCCGGCGAGTTGATCCGGGGCTTCCACGCCGTCGTGTCGGCGGTGGACAACGCCGAGACCCGCTACGCCCTGAACGACGCCTGCGTCGCCGCGGGCGTACCGCTGATCGACGCGGGCGTGGTCGGGTTCCGGGCCGTCCTGATGACCGTGGTGCCGGGGCGCGGCCCATGCTACCGCTGCCTCTTCCCGGAACCACCCCCGGCCGGCGGCGCACCGACCTGCGCCGAGGCGGGGGTCATCGGGGCGCTCACCGGCGTGATGGGTTCCCTGCAGGCCCTGGAGGCGCTCAAGTTGTTGCTGGGCGCCGGCGAGGCCTATGTCGGAAGGGTATTGCAATTCGACGGGCTGTCGGGGCGGTTCCGGGAGACGGCGTGGCCGCGGGACCCCGCGTGCCCGGTGTGTGGTGATCGGTGATGTCGGATGCAGCGCGCAGGTTGCCGGTTTGTGCCGAGACGTGTCGTTCCCCGGCCTGCCATCTGATCGGGAGCGGCGCGCCGGCGGGGGCGGACTTTGTCGTGATAGGCGGCGGTGTTATCGGCTGTTCCATTGCCTGGCTCCTGGCGAAGGGCGGCGCCAGCGTCGTCGTCATCGAACGGGGCCGCATCGGCGGTGAGGCCTCGGGAGCGGCCGCCGGGATGCTGGCACCCCTGTCGGAGGCCCACGGCCCGGGTCCGTTCTTCGAACTGGGCATGGCCAGCCTGGCCATGTTTCCTTCCTTCGCCGCCGAACTCCGCGAGGAATCGGGGATCGACGTCGAGCTGATCCCCTCCGGCCTGCTGCGCGTCGCCCTGGACGAACAGGGCGAGGCGGCCCTGCGTGACCGGGTCGCTTGGCAGCGGGCGGCGGGGATGGCGGTGGAATGGCTGGACTGTGCGGCGGCGCGCGAGGCGGAGCCGGAGCTCAGCCCGGCGGCGCGCGCGGCCGCCTGGTACCCGGACGAGCGGCACGTCCACAGCCCCCGGCTGGTGCGGGCGCTGGCCGCGGCGGCGGCCCGGCGCGGGGTGCGGTTCGTGGAAGGGGCGGAGGCGGTGGGTTTCGTGACCGCAGGCAACCGCGTCGTGGGCGTGCGCACGGCGGGG
>DYIH01000254.1:0-1218 GCA_020723785.1 Thermaerobacter marianensis | reverse complement strand
ACGAGGTGCCCGCCGGTCACGTGGTGGTGGCCGCGGGGGCTTGGGCGGCCCGGTTCGGCCGCTGGCTGGGGGCGGACCTGCCGGTTTTTCCGTGCCGCGGGCAGGTCCTCGCTTTGCGGCCCCAGGGGCCTTCGCTCCGCCGCATCGTCTTCACCGATGGCGGCTATGCCCTGGCCAAGGCCGACGGCACGGTGGTCGTGGGGGCCACCGAAGAGCCGGCCGGCTTCGACAGCCGGGTCACGGCCGCCGGCCTGGCGCACCTCGCGGATATGGCTTCGCGTCTGGCGCCGTCGCTGGCCGGCGCCTCCTTCCGGCACGCCTGGGCCGGCCTGCGCCCGGGGAGCGCCGACACCCTCCCGCTGATCGGGCCCCTGACCGGCTGGGAGGGGGTGACGGTGGCCGCCGGTCACTACCGCAACGGCATTCTTCTTGCCCCGGTCACCGGTATGACGGTGGCCGCCCTGGTAACGGGTGACCGCGGCTCGCCGTCACCCGGGATCCCGGTGGAGGCCTTCCTCCCCGGCCGATTCAATGTCACAAAGGCGCGGGTGGGTTGACCCGCCGGCATTCGGCGTTCAAAAGGTTGGTGCCGGAGGTGGGATTCGAACCCACAAGGGCGTCAACCCAGAGGATTTTGAGGCCTCCGTGTCTGCCGTTCCACCACTCCGGCCCAAAAATATTACGAAATCAATCGAGTCGATTGGTTGCCGACCACTCTTAGCACAGAACATCGATTATTCTACCATAACGTCGCTCGATCCTTCAACGCGCGGAGCGGAGTTGGGCGATCCATCTTGGCGCGACAGTCCTTCCTGGGGGACGGCCCCCACCGCGCATGGGTGGTGATCCGGGACGCCCCGTTCCGGCGGCCCGCATGACATAGCCCCCCCCACCGCGCATGGGTGGTGAAGTACTTCACTTCTCAAAAACCCTTGTCTTGCAAGGGTTTCATCAGCGTGAAGTACTTTACTCCACACGGTCCGGAGGCGATGACGGTTCCCCGCCGGCAGGCATTCCGTTACCGGTGCCGACGGCTGGTTGGCGGCCATACATCGCATCATGCCGTTCATCGACGCATAGAAATTGTACGCACCGGTCGTCGATTATAAACTGGATGCCGATCAGCCGGTAGTGGCGGTCCCTGCCGCATCCCCCGCCCGTAACCGGACCGCCCCGGGCGGCGACCGGCGCGGCACGCGTCCATTTCTGAGCCCGGGG
>DYIH01000253.1 GCA_020723785.1 Thermaerobacter marianensis | reverse complement strand
GAAGGACTTGCCGTCCCCGCCGGCCTCGCCGTGGACGACCTTGGCATGGCACTGGACGCAGGCGACGCCCCTCTTCTTGTGCACCGCGTGGGCGCCGGTCACCGCGGAGGCCGGTTTGGGCTGGTGGGTGGCCATGCGCGTGTGGCACTGCTCGCAAAGGGCGTCGTCGACCTTGACCGGTTTCCGGGCCGCCTGGGCCTTCTTGGCCGCGGCGTCCTTGTCCTGGCCGCCGTCCTGGGCGGCGCCCTTGGCCGCCGTCTGCTTGACGCCCTTCCCCAGCTGCCCGCTCTTGTCGGATTTGGACTTGGCCTTCTCCTGGGCCTTGGCCCGCTCTTCCTCCAGTTGCGCGCGGGCCACGGCGACGGCCGGAAGGCTGTTGACGTCGCCGAGGAGTCCCTTGCCGATGTCCTTGTGGCACGTCAGGCAGGGGATGCCGTCATGGGCGCCCAGCTTGGGGCCCTTCTTGACCACCGGCTCCCCCTTCGTGTTGACCACCTTTTCGGCGGGCTTGCCGTGGCAGGAGGCGCAGAGCTTGGGCTCTGCCGCCTGCCTGACGGCCCCGGCGGCGCCGATCATGGGCAGGAAGACAGCCAGGAAAAACGCGGCCGGCAGGAGATACGGGGCCACCGCCCGCCGTAAGGACGGCCCACCCGGCGCGCTTTCCCTGTCGTTCGTCGTGCGCTCCTCCACCACGCGCTGCCTCCCCCTAACTTCCAATCCCCGCGGATCTTCGATCCGGGAGGAGCCCCCAACCCCGGCTGCACTACCTCAGGCTGGCCAGATACGCGGCAATGGCCTTGATTTCGTCGACGGTCATCGGCAGGAACGGCTGCATCGTGCCAGGCTTGACGGCCTGGGGCGAGGTCAGGAAGGACTCGATCCACGCCACCTCACGCTGCGCGCCGATCCTGGTCAGGTCGGGCCCCATGTCGCCCCCCTGCTTGTCGATCTTGTGGCAGCTCTGACAGTTGAAGAATTGGTATTTCTTCTTGCCTGCCTCGATCATTTCCTGGGACGTCATGTCCAGCGTGAAGTTGCCGAACCAGGGTTTCTCCTGCCCCTTCTGGCCGCCGCGCCCGGACAGGAACTTGGCGATGATCGCGACCTCCCGGTCCGTCAGGTTGGCCTTGGGCATCCCCCTGACCCCCATGTTGACGGGGTCGCGGATCAACTGGATGATGTAGGACATGGTCCGCTGTTCGGCCAGTTTCTTCAGGTCGGACGCGGCCAGGGAACCGCCGATCAGATTGTCGTAGTTGTGGCAGCCGCCCATGCAGTTCCTCTTGAGCAGGTCCATGGCGACGCTGGCCTCGAGCCTGGCCTGCTCCTCCGGAGACAGGCCGGGCTTCTTCTCCTCCGCTGCCGGAGCCTGCTTGGGTTGCTCCTTGGGCTGGGGCGGTTGCTCGGTCGGTTTGGGCTTTTGCGGCGGGTTGTTTTGCGTCTGAGCCGGCTTTACCTGTGCCCTGGCCGGCTGCTCCTTGAAAACCGCCAGCGCGGGGGGCAGGATCCGGCCGAATACGACGAAGGTGCCCACACCCACCAGCGAAGCCAGGACCATGAGGCCACCGAACAGAATCTTCGCTTCGGGGCGCGCGCCCGGCGGGCGGGTCAGCAGCCAGAGGCACACCGCGTCGACCAGGAGGGCGCCGGAAACGATCCAGTACTTCCACAGGGCGGGGAAGGTCAGGCGCAATCCGGTAAGGCCCGGCCATAACACCAGGATGACGGGGATCACCGCACCCAGGGCCGCCCCGGCCAGAGGCCAGATGTTGACCCTGATTCTCCCTCTCACCTTGCGCCCCCCTTCGTGCAAACACTCCGCGCAGGCTTGGCGGGGATGCCGATTTTTCGCGCACCCTTCCGGCATGAACGCAAAAAGCCCGGCCGGCAACCGGCCGAGCCCAGCGCGCTATAGTCTATGAAGAATCATCAGGTTCCATAGTATCGAGCCGGCGCCGAACACGGCCCCCACCACGGCTCCCGCCGCCAAGCCGACAAGGAGCCAACCGGCCACCGACGGCCGCCGCTCCCGGACACGCCGTGCCAGATAGGCGCTCAAGCCGATGCTGCAGGCCAGGACGATGAGGAAGAAAAACGCCGACAGCCGGCACACCTCCAAAGTGGAAATCGCCATCACGGGTCCCAAAAGGCGGAATCCCAGGTCAACAAGGGTACCGCTACGAATGAATTGGCTACTTTGAACTATAGTGTAAGCCAAGGAAGTCGGTATTGACAAGGGGTTGGGCGGCCCCACCTTTGTGCGACAGGCTCATAACGGAATGCCTGCCGGCGGGGATTCGTCGTAGCCTCTCTGGACCATGGGGGGTGAAGTACTTCACTGGCCGAAAACCTTTGGTGCAACAGGGTTTAAAAGAAGTGAAGTAGAGCCTGTCGCACATCCTTCGTTGAAATGAATGGGTGGGGCCGAAGATCGTTG
>DYIH01000252.1 GCA_020723785.1 Thermaerobacter marianensis | reverse complement strand
CGCGGCGCAGCCGGGATTTGAACCAGTCCAGCATCACGTCCCCACAATGGTGCGTGTCGGGCGCACGATAGCACAGGCGCACGCGGGCGAATGCCAAAAAAAACCGCCGTGGAACGGCGGTTTTCACGAGGTCAAAGGAGAGAGCGTCGTTGTTATCTCTTGCGCATGGGGGGCAGATCGGTACACACCCCCTCGGACACCTCAGCCGCCAGGCCGATGGACTCGCCCAGGGTCGGGTGCGGATGGATGGTCTTGCCGATGTCCGCCGCGTCGCAGCCCATCTCGATGGCCAGGGCGATTTCGCCAATCAGGTCCCCGGCGTGGGTGCCGACGATGCCGCCGCCGACGATGCGGTGCGTCTGTTCGTCGAAGATGAGCTTGGTGAAACCTTCATCGCGCCCGTTGGCGATGGCCCGCCCCGAGGCGGCCCAGGGAAACTTGGCGGCGGACACCTGGATGCCCCGTTTCTTCGCCTCCTCCTCGGTGAGTCCCACCCAGGCCACTTCCGGGTCGGTATAGGCGACGCTGGGGATCACCTGGGCGTCAAAATAGGCCTTGTGCCCGGCGGCCGCTTCCGCTGCCACGTGGGCCTCGTGCACCGCCTTGTGGGCCAGCATGGGCTGGCCGACGATGTCGCCGATGGCGAAAATATGGGGCACGTTGGTGCGCATCTGGCCATCTACCGCAATGAAGCCGCGCTCGCTGACCGCCACGCCCGCCTTGTCGGCGCCGATCTTATGGCCGTTGGGCACGCGTCCGGCCGACTGCAGGATCATGTCATAGACCTGGGGCTCGGCGGGCGCATTGTCACCCTCGAACCAGACTTTCAGCCCCTCGTCCTGCGCCTCCACCTTCACCGTCCTGGTCTTGAGCATCACCCGGTCGAAGCGCCCGGCGTTCTTCTTCTCCCACACCTTTACCAGGTCCCGATCCGGTCCCTGCATCAGGGCGTCGAACATTTCCACCACCTCGATGCGCGCGCCCAGGGTGGAATAGACTGTGGCCATTTCCAGGCCGATGATGCCGCCGCCGATGACCAGCAGGCGCTTGGGCACGAAGGGCAGCTCCAGGGCCCCGGTGGAATCCACGATGCGGGGATCGTCCGGCACGAAAGGCAGGCGCACCGCCTGGCTGCCGGCGGCGATGATGCAGTGGCGGAAGCGGACGACCTTCTTCTCGCCGGTCTTGTCCTGCCCCTGGCCCGTGGTCAGTTCCACCTGCACATGGTGCGCGTCGAGGAAGCTGCCGTAGCCGCGCACCACCTCCACCTTGCGCGCCTTGGCCATGCCCGTGAGCCCGCCGGTGAGCTTGCCCACCACGCTTCCCTTCCAGGCGCGCAGCTTGGCGAGATCGAGCTGCGGTTTGCCGAAGCTGATGCCATGCGCGGCCATGGCCGCCGCCTCGTCCACTACCGCCGCCACGTGCAGCAAGGCCTTGGACGGGATGCAGCCGACGTTGAGGCACACGCCGCCCAGGGTGGCGTAGCGCTCCACCAGCACGGTCTTGAGCCCCAGGTCCGCGGCGCGGAAGGCCGCCGAATAGCCGCCGGGGCCGGCGCCCAGGACCAGCATGTCGCATTCGAGCGAGACCTCCCCCTGCCACGCCCCAGGCGCAGCCGGGGCTGTTCGCTCCCCTCGCCCGCTTGCGGGAGGGGGGCTGGGGGTGAGGGAAGGCGTCTTCACCGCCCCCTCTCCCCGACCCTCTCCCCCCTGCGGGGGAGAGGGAGGCAGGGCGGACGGGCCGGCTTCCAGCACCAGGATCAAGGACCCCTCGCTGACCTTGTCGCCCACCTTCACCGTCACTTCCTTCACTGTGCCGGCAGCGGGCGCGGGCACATCCATGGTGGCCTTGTCCGACTCCAGGGTGATCAGCGGGTCTTCCTTCTGTACCGTGGCGCCGGGCTGCACCAGCACTTCGATGACCGGCACGTCCTTGAAGTCGCCGATGTCGGGCACCTTCACTTCCAGCAATCCGCTCATTTCTTGCCTTTCTCGTTCAGTTTGACGGTGTGGACCACGATGGGACCCGCCGAGGATGCGTCGAACTCGATGCCCGCCTCCACGCCCACGTGGGCGATCTCCTTGGCTGTCCGCAGCCGGTCATACACCGCGAACATGGCGCCCAGGGCGAAATTGCGGCCGGAGCCTATGGCCCAGAAGCGGTCGTACTCGAACACCTCCCGGTAGGAATACACGCCGTAGATGCCGGTCCTGTTGGCGATCAGGGCCGTGATCTGGGAGGACTCGTAGGGGTCGTCTTCTTCTTCCTTGGGGTTGAGGAAGGCGTATTCCTTGAGGATGGGGTGGATCTGGCGGAAGGTCTCGAACACCTCCATGCGGCTGCCCAGCTTGAGCTCCTCGAACTTGGACATCACGTTGCTGACCACCAGGTGATGGGCGGAACTGCCGCAGATGCCGATGTAGGAATCGTGCGAATGCAGGATCTTC
>DYIH01000251.1 GCA_020723785.1 Thermaerobacter marianensis | reverse complement strand
CCGGTGGAGTCGAACACCTGGACGCGGTGGTTCAGGGTATCGACCACGTAAACCCGCCCCTCCCGATCCACCTGGATGCCGTCCGGGCCGCAGAACTTGCCGGCCGGCCGCGGGCGCGACCAGCAGTCCGTCCCGCCCCACTGGCGCAGGAACCTGCCGCCGGCGTCGAAGACCTGCACGCGCCCGTTCTGGCCGTCGACGACGTAGAGGTTGCCGTCCCGGTCCACGGCCGTTCCCCTGACTTCGTAGAACATCGCCGGGCCGTCGCCGTATCCCGATCCCCAGCCGGACTGGAAAACGCCCTGCGGCGTGAAGCTGTGGATGCGGTTGTTGCCCGAGTCGGCGATGAACACCCGGTCGCCGACTATAGCCACGCTGTGCAGGTCGTTGAACTCACCCATGCCCGCCCCCGCCGCGCCGGTGCCGCCGTCTTTGCCCCACTTGCGCAGGAAGACCCCGGCGGGGGTGAAGACCTGGATGCGGTTGTTGCCGGCGTCGGTGACGTAGACTTCGTACGCGCCGCCCACGCCCGTCCGCCCCACGGCGATGCCGGCCGGGTAGCAGAACCTGCCGTCCCCGGCAGGCGGCCGGCAGTCCTCGCCCCCCCACCTGCGCAGGAAACGCCCGCTGGTGTCGAACACCTGCACGCGGTGGTTCTCCTTGTCCGCGACGTAGACCTCCTCCGCTCCGCCGGGTCCGGTGGGCGCCACGGCCACACCGTACATCGGCTTCCGGAATTCGCCTTCGCCCCCGCCCGCGGTGCCGTCGCCGCCGTTCCTCCCCCACATGCGCAGGAACCGGCCCTCCGGGCTGAAAACCTGCACGCGGTGGTTCCAGGAATCGAGCACGTAGACCGCGCCGTCCGCACCGACGCTGACCCCTTCGAGGAAGCAGAACCTGCCCGCCGGCCGGGGGACGGTTCGGCAGTCCTCCTCACCCCACATGCGCAGGAAGTTGCCGTCGGCGTCAAAGGCCTGGATGCGGTTGTTGTTCACATCGGCCACGTAAACCGTGCCATCCGGCCCGACGGCCAGCGCCGACGGCCGGTCGAACTGGCTGATGTCCTCGCCCTTGCCGCGCCGGGGCCAGCCCCACTCGCGGAGGAAGGTGCCGTCGGGCGCGAAGGCCTGTATCTTGTGGTAGTGCTTGTCCGCCACGTACAGGCGGCCGTCCGGCCCGGCCGCTATGCCCAGCGGGTAATCGAAGATGGGGGTGAGCGGGAAGTCCGGCACCAGCCCGTACGGGGCGCGGTCAGGCGCCGGCGCGCGCTGCGCGGACCACGCCAGCCAGCCCGCCGCCGGCGCCAGGAGCAGGACGGCCCCCAGCACCAGCCAGCGCGCCACGCCGCGGGCAAACTCGCCGGGATCGTTCGCGTATCGGTTCGCAAAATCCCTCATTCTCATCCGGGCCAAACGCAACCTTGCCTGTGACGTGATCAGCCGCACCCACCCAGGGCGAGGCCGGTCAATCGTAGAGCGGGTGACGGCTCACGTTGGCCGGTTTCAGGCGGTCCCGCGGGTGCAACGCCCGCGCGAAGATGATGTTGTAAACGCTGGACCGGGCCTCCGTGGCGTCTTCGTAAAACAGCATGAACCCGCCGTCCCGACGGGGGAGGGGGAAGCTGACCTGGCTGAAGCTCTTCAGCTCGGCGGCGATGAAGGGCTTGCCCGCCGGCTTCCCGTCGATCGTCACCCACTGGCCGTAGAAATAAGGGTCGTAATCGTTGCGCCAGGTCACCAGGTAACGCTTGGTAACCGGGTCGAAGGCCGGATTGGGCAGGTCCACCCCCCGCTGACGGCCGGGCAGGCGCTGCTCCGGGGCCAGCGGCCGGAAGTCCAGGTCGAACAGGCGGTAGCGCGGCTCCCGCTGCGGCTTGTCCTCCCAGGCGAGCAACAACCGGCCGCGCTCCGCGTCCAGGAAGATCGAGGGCTGCACCCCTTCGATGTCAAGGTACTTCTTCGGGCCCATGCTGCCGTCCAGCCCGACGGTGCGGTACCAGAGGCCGTACGGGTTGGTCTGCTCCCAGATCACGATGAACCGGCGGCGGCTCGCGTCATAGGCGACCGAGCGCCACCCGATGTACTCCGACAGGCGGCCGCCGGCGACGACCGGGCGTGCCGGCGGGACGGGGCGCCCCTCGGCACTGACCAATTGCATGTAGACGTCTTCGGTGGCTCCGCCCCGGTTCAGGTTGTCGGACCAGGTGACCAGGAACAGGCCGTGCCCCGGAGCGGCCGTGGCGATCGGGCGCCGGGCCAGGGAGTTGCGCGGGTACCAGAAGGCGGCGACGGGAAAGGAGCGGCCCACGAGTTTGCCGTCGGCGTCCACCAGCCGTCCCCAGATCAGACCGACCTGCGCGTAGGTCACCAGGTAGCGCTGCGTCCCCGGATCGAAGGCGACGGAGACGCTCATCCCCTCCCCCACATCGAGCGGGTCGCCAAGCGGCCGGCCTCCGGCG
>DYIH01000250.1:1800-2465 GCA_020723785.1 Thermaerobacter marianensis | reverse complement strand
GGCCCGGCAGGCGGGTGAGCGGCATCAAATCCCGTATGTCACCGATTATCGCGAACTGCTGCCCGGCATCGACGCCGCCGTCGTCGCCGTTCCCACATCGGCCCACTTTGCGGTGGCGGCCGAATGCCTGCGGGCCGGCAAGCACGTGCTGCTGGAGAAGCCGATGGCCGCCACCTTGGAACAGGCGGAGGAACTGGTGGAAACAGCGGAGGCCGGGGGGCTCGTCCTGCAGGTGGGCCACGTGGAACGGTTCAACCCGGCGGTGGCCGAGTTGGCCGCCGCCCTTTCCGGGGCCGGCCGCGTCATCGGCATCGAGGCCCGGCGTCTGAGCCCGTTCAGCGGCCGTGGTCTGGACATCGACGTGGTGGCCGACCTGATGCTCCACGACATCGACATCGTCTATTCCCTGCTCAAAAGTCCAGCGCTCCGCTGCCAGGCGACCGGCATCGCCGCCCGGTCCGGTAGGGCCGACTACGCCGTGGCCCAGATCGTTTTCGCCGGCGGCGTGGTGGCCAGCTTCATCGCCAGCCGCACCACCCAGGAAAAGGTCCGGCTGCTGGAGGTGACGGCGGAGGGGGGCTATTTCTGCCTGGACTTCCTGGACCGCAAGCTGACCGTCAGCCGCGGCATGACGGCCCGGCACGAGCGGGGGGCCTACCGCCAGG
>DYIH01000250.1:0-1790 GCA_020723785.1 Thermaerobacter marianensis | reverse complement strand
ATACACCATGGAGAAGGTCTCCATACCCAACGCCGAGCCGCTCCTGCTCGAGGTGGAACACTTTGTGGACTGCGTTCGGGAGGGCCGGCGCCCGCTGGTTGACGGGCGGACGGGGCTGGATGTCCTGAAAATCGTCGCCGAGGTCCAGCGCCGGATGGTCCTTGCCTGACACCTTGTCCAACCTTGGTGAATAGTCTGGACCGTCGGGGGGTGAGTGGCCCATGCGCCCGAGGGTGAGCGCCCTGTATATAGTGAAGAACGAGGAGGAGTACCTGCCCTTTTCCATCCGGGCCATCCACGAAGCGGTGGACGAGGTCATCGTCGTGGACAACGGTTCCACCGACCGAACGCCGGACATCGCCCGCGGTTTCCCCAAGGTGCGCCTCCATCACTCCCATGCAGAGGATTATTCCGCCGTTTGGAATATGGGGCTGGCACACGTCACCGGGGACTGGTTCATGTTCCTGGCGGCCGACGAGGTTTTCTATCCCGATCTCGCCGAGGCGCTGCCACGCCTGGTCGGCGATAAACACGTGGATGCTTACTATTGCTGGTTCTATCACCTGCGATGAACGACAAGATTCAACCCCTATAGGGGCGATTCCAATGAGAAAACGGCGGCGTCCGCCGCCGGAAATTTTGGCCGCCACCCATGCACACGGGTGGCGGTTCTGCTTTTACGGGGAGGTGAGGCGGATGGCGGAAAGCCGCAGTGTGCAGACCATCATCCGCACGGTGAAGGACTGCTCCAACCCCTATGTCATCGTCAACAACGCCGTCTTCACCGACCCGCGCATCAGTTGGAAGGCCAAGGGCCTGATGGGCTACTTCCTCAGCCGGCCGGACGACTGGCAGGTCGCCGTCACCGACCTGGTCCGGCGCAGCCGGGACGGGCGGGAGGCGGTCTACAGCGGCCTGCGGGAACTCATCGAGCGGGGCTACGTCGTGCGGACCCCGGTGCGCGGCGCCAGGGGGCGGATCATCCGGTGGGAGTACCTGGTCTACGAGACGCCCCAGCCGCCGGCGGGTGAACCGCAAGCCGGTGTTGTTCAGGTTCCTTCTCCACTTACGGGTTTTCCGGAAGTGGAGAAGCCAGATCTGGCCAACCCGCCGCAACTAAATACTGAAGAGAACCAAGGACTGAAAGGGACCAACAACAACCGCGACCGCGAAGCGGTTGCGAAGGACCGTTCCCCTGACGCCGCCGTGTCCGTGTTAGCGGAGCAGGCGCCGCCTGCGGCGGCGGTCGTTGTCAAGCCCTCTTTAGACACTCAGGACGACACCGCCCGGCCCCCCTCGGAAGAGGGTTCGGCCACCGCGACGGTCCCCGTCAAGGCTGACCCCTGCGGGGCCACCGCTGAAGGCGGCTGCGACCCTGACGGGACCGGCGGCGGCCAGGACCAGCGCCCAAGGGGGCCGGACGTCTTCGCCCAGGCTGAGCGGTTGCGAGCACGCTACCGGGAGGTCACCGGGGTGGACGACCTGCGGCCCGCCTTCGCGCGCAAGCTGCTGACCCGGTACGGCCTGGCCTACGTCGAGGAGAAACTCGCCCTGCTGGAGACCTGGCTGCGGGCCAAACGCGCGGCCGGGGAGCGGGTGACGCCCCTCCGCGCCTTCCTGGACGCCCTGCGTCACGACTGGCCGGCACCGGGGGTGGTGCGGGACCGTCGCGATCCCGTGGCCGAGACGCGGCGCCTCCTGGACGAGTACGATCAGGCGGCCAGAGAAGCCGCGGCGCCCGAGGTGGCCCTGGCCTACCTCCGCCAGATGCGCGAAACCCTTCGGAGAGG
>DYIH01000249.1 GCA_020723785.1 Thermaerobacter marianensis | reverse complement strand
TGGCGAGAGCCGGGGAGAGGCTGCGGTGGTTCCCCTTAGAACCCCCCGGCTTTAGCCGTGGGGAGGTTCAGGGATACCCAGGGAAAGGGGCCCGGCTGGATTCTTGTTGTGCCGGACCCGGCGCAGCGATATAATGAAATCGTGAAAAGGGGGAGCTCCTGTTAGGGGCTGAGAAAGGGCTGGCGAGCACCTGACCCCATGAACCTGTAGGGTAATGCCTGCGGAGGGAGATCGGTTGACGCTCACGGGTCGCGCTGACCCCCTCGGAGGCGCGGCCCTTTCGTTTTCCTGTGAGGGATGGGGCATGACTCCGGCCTCGATGGGCGGGGTGTGTGTGGTCACGGCCCGCCGCCTCTGCGGCGGCCGGCCACTGGCGGAGGTGGCCGCCGTGGCGGCGGCCGCCGGGGCTCGCGCGATCCAGTTGCGGGAAAAGGACCTGCCCGGCGGTCCGCTCTGGCGCCTGGCGCGGGAGGTCGGTCCCGCGGTGCGGCGGGCGGGGGCGCTCTTCCTGGTCAACGACCGGGTCGACGTGGCCCTGGCCGCCGAGGCCGACGGCGTCCACCTGGGCGGCGCCGGCCTGCCGGTGGAGGCTGCGCGCCGCCTGCTCCGGCCGGGGATGTTGGCTGGCGCCTCGGTGCACGGGCTGGAGGAGGCGCTGCGCGCCGAGCGGGCGGGGGCCGACTACCTGATATTCGGCCACGTCTTCGCCACCGGCAGCAAGGCCGGCCTGGCCCCTCGCGGGGTGGATGCCCTGGAGGAGGTCTGCCGGGCGGTGCGGGTGCCGGTGCTGGCCATCGGTGGCGTCACCCCGGCCAACGCCGCCCGGGTGCGGGAGGCCGGGGCCGCCGGGGTGGCGGTGATGTCGTCGGTGATGGCCGCAACCGACCCGGCGGCGGTGGTGCGGGCATTGGTCGCGGCATGGGAGGGCACGGGATGGAGTTGACGATCCGCGTCAACGGCGAGGAGCGGCGGGTGGCGGCGGGGACTACGGTGGCCGCGTTGCTGGCGTCACTGGGGCTGTCGCCGGTCCGCGTGGCCGTGGAGCGCAACATGGAGATCGTGCGGCGGGACGCCTTCGAGGCGACGGTGTTGCGTGACGGGGATACGCTGGAGATCGTCCATTTCGTGGGTGGGGGTTAGGCGGCTGCCGCCGCCGGTGTGGTCTCTTGTTGTGCATCGGCGCCGGGACGACGCGGGAGGAGGTTTCGAGGTTGGTCGATGATCAGCTGGTGATAGCCGGGCGGAAATTCCGGTCGCGGCTCATGGTGGGGACGGGGAAGTATGCGAGCATGGAGGTCATGCGGGATGCCGTCGACCGTTCCGGGGCGGAGGTGGTGACGGTGGCCGTCCGACGCGTGAACCTGGGTGGCGGCGGCAAGACGCTGCTGGACTACCTGGACCTCGAACGCTGCTTCATCCTGCCGAACACCGCCGGCTGCTACACGGTCGAGGATGCCATCCGCGTCGCCCGCCTGGCCCGGGAGGCCGGCCTGTCGAACTGGGTCAAGCTGGAGGTCATCGCCGACGAGGCAACGCTGCTGCCCGACCCGGTGGCCACGATCGAAGCCGCGCGTCGGCTGGTGGAGGAGGGTTTTGTCGTCCTGCCCTACACGACCGACGACCACGTGGTGGCCCGTCGCCTGGTGGAGGTGGGGTGCGCCACCGTCATGCCCTTCGGGTCGCCGATCGGCTCCGGCCAGGGGCTGCTGGACTTCCGGCGCATCCGGCGGATCATCGAGTCCGTGCCGGTGCCGGTGATCGTCGACGCCGGGCTCGGCGCTCCCTCGGATGCCGCCCTGGCCATGGAGGTGGGGGCCGACGCGGTGCTGATCAACACGGCCATTGCCTGCGCCCAGAACCCGCCCCTGATGGCCGAGGCCATCAAGCTGGCGGTGGAGGCCGGGCGCATGGCTTACCGGGCCGGCCGCATTCCGCGGCGGGAGACGGCGGCGCCGTCCAGCCCCATGGCCGGCCGCGTGGCGGCCGGGTCCGGGGCGGGCGCGTAACGCGACGTTTGGGGAGGCGGCTGAGACGGTGGCGGTCCTGCCGTTGAGCGACGACGAGATCGTCCGCTACAGCCGGCAGATCATCCTGCCGGAGGTGGGCGGCGAGGGCCAGGCGCGCCTGCGCGGGTCAGCGGTGCTGGTGGCCGGCGCCGGGGGCCTGGGGTCGCCGGCGGCCTTATACCTGGCGGCCGCCGGGGTGGGGCGTCTGGGGCTGGTCGACGGGGACCGGGTCGACCTGTCCAACCTGCAGCGGCAGATCCTGCACGGGGTCGCCGACGTTGGCCGGCCCAAGGTGGTTTCCGCCAAGGAGGCCATCCTCGCAATGAATCCCGATATCAATGTGATCACCCATGAAGAACCGCTCACCAGTCATAACGCCCTTGAGATCATCAGGGATTACGATTTGGTGCTCAACGGCTGTGACAACTTCGCCACCCGCTACCTGCTGAGCGACGCCTGTGTCCTCTTGGGCAA
>DYIH01000248.1 GCA_020723785.1 Thermaerobacter marianensis | reverse complement strand
AGCAACTCGGTCAAGGGTCTGGCGGGAATGGCCCAGGAACTGCAAGCCCTGGTCGGCCGGTTCAAGTTATAGGCCGCGGCGGGCCTGGTGGGCGGCAAGGGCTTGGGCGTGCCTCGGGGTGGCAACCGCGGCGCGCCCAAGCCCCGCCGCAGTCAAACGACCCGCCCGGCCCACGGGAAGCCGGATCACTAAGGTGGAGGAGGCAAGCGGCATGAGCACTGAGAAGATCGAGAAAAAGGTTGCCACCGAAGAACAACTGGTTGTCTTCCGGCTGGCGGAAGAGCACTACGGGGTGGATATCAACGGGGTGCGGGAGATCATCACTTGGCAGCCGGTGACGCGGATGCCGAAGGCGCCGCGGTTCATGGAGGGCGTGCTGAACCTGCGGGGAAGCGTCATCCCGGTTATCGACCTGCGGAAGCGGTTCGAGTTCCCGGAGATGGCGCATGGGTCCGAGACGCGGATCATGGTGGTGGAGATCGATGGGCAGGTCGTCGGGATGGTCGTCGACGCGGTGACGGAGGTGTTGCGGGTGACCGGGGAATCGATCGAGCCGCCGGAGGGCCTGGCTGTGGGGGTTGACGCGTCTTTCTTGCGGGGCGTGGCCAAGGTGGGTGAACGCCTGATTGTATTGCTGGACTTGGACGAACTGTTGGAGGCGCGGGAGCGCACGGCACTGAGGAAGCACGTGGAACGCGGGTCCAAGGCTGGAGCGGCGGCGGGGGCGGTAGCGTGACAGCGGGTGGCGCAGGTCGAAACAGTGAGAGAGGCCGTCGGCATCACCCGTGTTCGGCGGGACGGCCCGCCCGGAAAAAGATCGCTTTTTTTACACGGAAGGGGGTTGGCCGGAAGGGGTAGAATGGTATGAAGAGGCAGCCAGACCGTTCAACCGATCGAAAGGAGCGACGGGACGGTGAACACCATCGAACCCCTGATCTTCGAACTCTCCCGGCCGGGGCGCCGGGGCTTCTCCCTGCCGGCGCCCGACGTGCCCGACGTGCCGGACGCCGGGGCCGGCGCCGAGGCCGGTTCCGCGATCGACCACAGCCCCGGCCACGCGGTCGGTGCCGACACCGCGGTGGACCCCGGCCCCGCCGCGTGGCTGCCCGCCGGCCGGCTACGCGCCGAGCCGCCGGCCCTACCGGAGGTGGCCGAGGTGGACGTGGTGCGCCACTTCACCCGTCTGTCCCAGTTGAACCACGCCGTGGACACCGGCTTCTACCCCCTGGGCTCGTGCACGATGAAATACAGCCCCCGGGTCAACGAGGACGCCGCGCGGCTGCCCGGTTTCGCCGGCCTGCACCCCCACGCCCCCGACGACCTGGCCCAGGGAGCCCTCCAACTCATGTGGGAATTGGCACGCTACCTCGCCGAGATCGGCGGCATGGACCGGGTGACGCTGCAGCCGGCGGCCGGCGCCCACGGCGAGCTGGTGGGCATGCTGGTCATCCGCGCCTACCACGAACAGCGCGGCGAGCGCCGCGGCAAGGTGCTGGTCCCCGACTCGGCCCACGGCACCAACCCGGCCACCGCCCGCATGTGCGGCTTCGACGTTGTCACGGTGCGGTCCGATGACCGGGGCGGGGTGGACCTCGGCGACCTGGAGCGGGTCCTGGACGGCGACGTGGCCGCGCTGATGCTGACCAACCCCAACACCCTGGGGCTCTTCGACGAGAACATCCACCTCATCGCCCGCCTGGTCCACGACGCCGGCGGCCTCCTCTACTACGACGGGGCCAACGCCAACGCCATCCTGGGCGTCTCGCGGCCGGGGGACATGGGCTTCGACGTGGTCCACTTCAACCTGCACAAGACCTTCTCCACGCCCCACGGCGGCGGCGGCCCCGGCGCCGGGGCGGTGGGCGTCAAGCCGGCCCTGGCCCCCTTCCTGCCGGCGCCCCTTGTGGAGCGCGCCCCCGACGGGCGCTTTTTCCTGCAGGACAACCTGCCGCTGTCCATCGGCCGGGTCCACGCCTTCCACGGCAACTTCGCCGTCCTGGTGCGGGCCTACACCTACATCCGCATGCTCGGCCCCGAGGGGCTGCGGCGGGTCGGCGAGAACGCCGTCCTCAACGCCAACTACCTGCTGAGGCGGCTATGGCTTCCACCCGCCGACGATCTACTTCCCGCTGATCGTGGAGGAAGCCCTGATGATCGAGCCGACGGAGACGGAGAGCAAGGAGACCCTGGACCGGTTCGCGGAGGCGATGATCGAGATCGCCGAGCGGGCCCGCACCGAGCCGGAGAAGGTCCGGGGCGCCCCCTATACGACGGTGGTGGGGCGCCTGGACGAGGCGCTGGCGGCGCGGCGCCCGGAGCTGTGCTGGCGCGTCGGCGCCGGTAACGTCATGCCTGCCGGCGGGGAGCCGTCATCGCCTCTGGACCGTGGGGGGTGAAGTACTTCACTGGCCGAAAACGCTAGGTGCGAAAGGGTTGAGATCAGTGAAGTACTTCACGCTGATAAGAGCCTGTCGCACATCCTTCGTTGAAATGAATGGGTGG
>DYIH01000247.1 GCA_020723785.1 Thermaerobacter marianensis | reverse complement strand
CCAGGACCCCGCGCTCCAGGAGGCCCCTGATGACCGAGATCCCCACGCCGGCCGCCCGGGCGAGCTCGACCCGGCTGAACGGCCCGGGCCGGCGCCGCAACAATTCCACCACCGCCCGCTGCTGCGCCGTGGCCGGGGCCGCGTCCCCCACAACGCCGGGCGCCGCGGCGTCCGAAGCCGCCGCCACCTCCTCGCCCGCATCCCCGCCGCCCGCCGCCGCGGCCTCCAGCCCGCCCGCGGTTTCACCGCCGGCCCGCAGCCGCAGCAGCCGCCGCACCCGCGGCCGCACCCGCTCCCCCCGCGCCCCCGGCGGCAGCAGGCAGCGCAGGGCCTGCACCAGCACGCAGTGGGTGCGTTCCGCCATCCAGCGGGCCAAGGCGACCTGGTCTTCCGAGAAAAGGGGGGCGTCGTCGACGGCGGCCTCGATTTCCTTGATCTGGGCCACGTCCACGCTGGACTCGGCGGAGAAGCCTAGGACAAACCCTTCCAGCCGCCGCCGCCCGAATGGAACGCGCACCCGTTGGCCAACGGCCAGCCGGCCCCGCAGGCCGTCCGGGACCCGGTAGGTGAACAGCCGGTCGGTGCCGGCCACGGCGATATCGACGGCCACTTGCGCGAAAGCCTGCTGGTCCGTGGCGTTCACCTCCAAAACGGCTCCTTCCAAGGCAAAACCCCGGGGCACGGGCTCCCCGGGGCACTCACCGCTCCCCTTGCAACATCCGGCCTGTTGTACCCTGGCTGCTCACAACCCCTTACAAGTTTTACTTGATCCCCGACTTGGTCCGCTCGAAGTGGAGCATCCCGGCCGCCATTTCCTCGAGGGCGATGCTCACCGGCTTGGTGGAGCGGTGCTGCACCGCCGCCACCTTGCCCTCGGTGAGCTGGCGCGCCCGCTTGGCGGCGGCCACGACCATGGTGTACTTGCTGTCCACGAACTTCATCAATTCATCCATGCTGGGCTCGAGATCCACCGCACCATCTCCCCCTAATCGTACCCGTCGAGCGGGTTGGGCTGCCGACCCACCCGGCACCGCTCCGCCACCAGGATGGCCGCGAGCCGGTCGACGGCCGCGTCCAGGTCGTCGTTGACCACGGCGTAGTCGTAGCGGTCCACGTAGGACAATTCCTCGCTGGCGCAGGCCAGGCGCCGCGCCTGGGCCTCGGGCGTTTCGGTGCCGCGCTGTCCGAGCCGCTGCCGCAACACCTCGAAGGACGGCGGCAGGATGAAGACGTAAACCGCTCCGGGGTAAACCTTTTTGAGCGCCAGGGCCCCTTGAATATCCTTTTCCACTATAACATCATGGCCTTCCGCCAGCCAACTCTCCATGGGCTGGCGCGGCGTTCCGTAGAAATTGCCGTAAACTTCGGCCCACTCGGCGAACTCGCCCCGTTCGACGCGGCTCCGGAACTCCTCACGGGAAAGGAAAAGGTAGCTGACGCCGTCCACCTCGCCCGGGCGGCGGGGGCGGGTCGTGGCGGAAACACCGTAGCGGATGTCGGGGCGGCGTTCCAGCAGGCGGGCGCGGACCGTCCCCTTGCCGGCCCCGGACGGTCCGGAAAGCACGACCAAAAGACCCTTCCGGCTCACCGCGGCGCGTCAGCCTTCCACGTCGGGGTGGACCGTTTCCCGGCTGTTGAGCCGGTGGGCCACCGTTTCCGGTTGGACCGCGGAAAGGATCACGTGCCCGCTGTCGGTGAAGATGACGGCCCGTGTGCGCCGGCCGTACGTGGCGTCGATCAGCTTGCCCTCATCGCGGGCCTCCATGATCATGCGCTTGATGGGGGCCGATTCGGGACTGACGATCGCCACGAGCCGATTCGCGGAAACGATGTTGCCGAAACCGATGTTGACCAGCTTGATCTCCACTGGCATCCCCTTTCCGGCGTGCAAAAACCACCCATCTGCAGCATCGCCCGGAACACCGCGCCCTCCGAACGCTACTCCACGTTCTGCGCCTGCTCGCGGAGCTTCTCCAACTCCCCCTTGGCCTGGAGCACGGCCCGGGCGATGGCCAGGTCGGCTCCCTTGGCACCGATGGTATTCAGCTCACGGTGCATTTCCTGCAACAGGAACTCGAACTGCCGGCCAACGCCGTCGGGCCCGCCGTCCCGCAACAGCCGCCGCCCCTCGGCCAGGTGGCTGCGCAGGCGCACCAGTTCCTCGGTGATATCGGCGCGCTCGGCGAGGAGGGCCACCTCCATGGCCAGGCGGGACTCGTCCACCTGGCCGGGGGCCAGCAGTTCGGCCAGCCGGACGGAGATCCGTTCCCGGCAGGCGGCGACGGCCGCCGGACCGCGGCCGGCGATCACCTCCGCCATCTCCTCCAGCCGCACCAAGCGGTCCAGCATGTCGGCGGCGAGCCGGACGCCCTCGGCCTCCCGCATGGCGGCCAGCCCGTCCAGGGCCGCGCCGGCGGCGGAAACCACCGCGGCGCGCGCGGCCTCCCGGTCGTCTGCGGCCTCCTCCAGGCGAAGAACCCCGGGCAGCTGGACCTTATCCTCCAGATCGAACTCATAGTCGATCTCGAGGCTTTCTGCCAACTCTTTCA
>DYIH01000246.1 GCA_020723785.1 Thermaerobacter marianensis | reverse complement strand
TTGAAATCCCCTTCCTCAATACCTACTTCTGGTTCGTCACCGGACTGTTGAGCCGGCTGCCAGCACTGGCGGGGGAGGCCTTTGGCGGAAAGGCCCCGGACGGGGAGGAGGAACCGCGCCCGTGAGCGCCGTCGCCCGATCCCTGGCGGCCACCGTCCTGGGCTTCGCCTTCTACTACTTCCTCGCGCTGCCGCTGATCCTCGAGTACGCCTTCGCCGGGACCGTGGCCGTCGTCGCGCTGGCGCTCGGCTTGGTCTTCGCCGTGCCGCGCCCGCGCCGGGCGGAAACGGTGGCGCTGGTGCTCACCTTCCTCTTCACCCTGGAGGCCGTCGGGCGCCTCGGCGACCAGCCCACGGCGCTGCGCTTCGGGGGGATGGTCTTCCTGCTGCTGGCCTACCCGACCCTGGCCCGGTTGGCGGCACATGTGCCGGTCCGCCGCTCGCTGCCGGCCGTCATCGCCGCCGGCGCGCTGGCCGGCATCCTCAGCCCGGCCCTGTACCCCGCCCTGACCGAATTCACCCCCCGCTGGGTCAGCCCGCCCCTGACCGGCCAGACGAAGGTCCCCTTCTTCACGCCGGTCGTCGCCGACCTGGACGGGGACGGTCGGGCGGAGATCGCCGCCGTGACCGGCACCGGGGGCACACCGCAGACGCCGCTGACGGCGTATGGCTTTGCGTATCGCATCTTCCGTTGGGACGGCCGCCGGTTCGCGGAGATGCAGGCGCCGCAGGGAACCGAACCGGGCCGGCGGCTCACCCGGCGGCTGGCCGCCATGATCCGCAACGATCACCCAGCCGCGCCGGCCCTGTTCACCGCCTGGTCCGGCGGCGACCCCGGCGGGCTGCCGGCCTTCGCCTTCCGCTCCCCCGTGACGGACCCCTTCACGGCGGTGGCGCAAGCGGCGGCCGCGCCCGGCCGGCTGCCATTCGCCGCCCTGGGGCTTACACTGCGGACGATCGAGGCGTCCCACGACGCCTGGACCGCCATGGAGCAACGATACGGCAACCCCGCCGACCGGCCGGAGCTCGCCCCCCTTGCCTCCGACCGGGACGTCCTGCTCGTTGCCCGGGAAACGGACGTCAACGGTGACGGGTGGCCCGAGCGCCTCATCAACCGCCCGGACCAGGGCGCCTTCATCACGGAACCGTCCCGGTCCGCCACCCCCCTGTGGGAGGCCCCCAACCCCAGTTTCCGCTTCGAGGACGCCGGCCGCGCCGGAGACGGCCGCGAGGCGTCGATCCTCGCCCAGGACAAGGGTTTCTGGGGCCTGGACGAGCGCCGCTACCTCGGCGCCTACCGCCTGGAGGACACCCGGCTCGCCCGTCTTTGGAAGGTCTTTGTCCCCGGCATCGTCAACCCGGTCCTGGCCGACGTGGACGGCGACGGCCGGAACGAAATCGTCGCCTCCCTCTACGGCACCCAGCGGATCATCGTCCTCGCCAAGCACGGCCTGCCGGTCACCGCGGCCGCTTGGGCGGCCACGTTGACGGCCCTGCTCCTGCCCCTGGCCCGCCGCCTCCGCGGGGCCAACGCCGCCGGCACCCGCCCGGCGGACGTCGCCGGCACCCGCCCGGTGGACGTCACCGGCACCCGCCCGGTGGACGTCACCGGCGCCGCTGTCATCGCCCTGGCGGTGGTGGTGATCGCGGGGCGCCTACCCTCGCCCGCCTTGTCCCTGGCCTCCGGCCGGCCGCCGGAGCCCCCCGACGCCGGGGCGCAGCCCGACCCCGGCGCGGCCCGCGTCCTGGCGGAGGCGGTCCGCCGGATGGAGGACGTCGATCGTTACAGCTTTCAGGGGGAGACGCTGAGTTATGTCGGCAAGCGGCGCGTCCCCGTCGCCTTCGGCGGGGTCGTGGCGCCCGGTGGGATGCGGGCCTACGCCAGCATCTGGGGCGACACGTTCGACGCCTACCGGCGCGGCGACCTGCTCTATCTGGGCCGCAAGACGTGGCACGGCCGGGCGGTCGGCACATCACCGCCTTCCTCCCTGGGCGCGTCCCTGGCCTACCTGCCGACACTGGCCGGCAACGCCCGCCGCCTCCCCGACACCGAACTGGTGGCCCGCACCCGCTGCCGGGTCTACGCACTCTATCCCGACGCGGCGGCGGTGAAGGCGCTGTTCCCGGCCGCCCTGGCGCCTTCGCCCGGGTTCTGGGACAGCGGCCGCGTGCCGGGGCGGTTCCTCATCAAGGTCTGGGTGGGGGAAAAGGACGGGCTCATCTATCAGGTTCAGACCATCTTCGACCTGCCGCTGGCCGAAGCCGCGGGCCTGCGGCAGAAAACGCTGCTCAAGTTTGCCAACTTCAACGATCCGGCTGCGGAGGTCAAGGTGCCCGAGGAGTTGTCTACCGAGCGACCGTGAAGCTATCGGACACACTGCAGCCATACTGCAGGAGCGGCTGCCACGGCTCCCTATTTCTCAACATTCGGCTGCCATGCAGGAGAAAAGCCCGCACCTATTTCCACGAGCTTCCGCGTTTTTCGATCAAACAGGAAAACCCTCTTTTCTTCCGCTCTGCTTGAAAACGCTATATATCTGCCGTCGGGTGATACAACCGGGTTGCCATTTATA
>DYIH01000245.1 GCA_020723785.1 Thermaerobacter marianensis | reverse complement strand
GGCCGGCCGCGTCGTGGACGTGCCCGGCGACATTTCGGCGGCCGCCTTCTTCCTGGTGGCCGGCGCCATCCTGCCCGAGACGCACCTGGTAATGCGCGGCGTCGGGATCAACCCCACCCGCACCGGCATCCTGGACGTGCTGCGGGAGATGGGGGCCGACATCCGCGTATCGAACACGCGGGAGGTGAGCGGCGAGCCGGTGGCCGACCTGGAGGTGCGAAGTTCCCGCCTCCGGGGGGTGGCCGTCGGCGGGGCGATGATCCCGCGCCTCATCGACGAGGTCCCGGCCCTTGCCGTGGCCGCCGCTTGCGCCGAGGGTGTCACTGAAATCCGCGACGCCGCCGAGCTGAGGGTCAAGGAGAGCGACCGCCTGGCGGCCGTGGCCGGCGAGTTGGCGCGGCTGGGCGCCGACGTGGAAGCCCTTCCCGACGGTTTGCGCATCTGCGGCGGGCGGCGGCTGGTGGGAGCCGCCTGGCGGACCTACGGCGACCATCGCATGGCCATGGCCCTGGCAGTGGCCGGCCTGGCGGCCAAGGGCGAGACGGTCATCGACGACCCGGCTTGCGCCGGCGTCTCGTTCCCCGGCTTCGCCACGGAACTGGGCAAGCTGCAGCATGGCTCATGAAATTAATTTTTACCGGCCGGGCAATGCCTCCTGTTGTCAAAAGGCTGCCGTGAAACAAGATAGTTCCAGCATAGCCCCTTCGACGGGTGTCATAATAAGCCCACGAAGGAGGTGAACAGGCCATGGCACAAGGTCAAAAGACGAACCGGGCTCTGGTGCGGGGGGCTGAGCAGGCTCTCGATCAGTTTAAGTACCAGGTTGCCGGTGAGGTGGGCATCACCCCTCCTCCGGACGGCTACTGGGGCGACCTGCCCGCCCGGCAGTGCGGCGCCGTCGGCGGCCACATGGTGCGCCGGATGATCCAGCTCGCGGAGCAGCAGATGGCTGGCGGCGCGACGCCTCCCGGTGCGGTTCCGCCGGCTGCCCCCCGGCCCACTCGCTAACGCAGGTGAACCGGTGTCGGGCCTGGTCGGCGCTGCCATAGGCGGCGTGGAACTTTCGGTCAGCAGTCAGAAATGAGCGGTTAGCCGACCGCTCATTTTTTATCCACCCGCCGCCCGCTGCCGATAAACAGGCCCGTCGGCGCGTGCTGCTCATGCGTGAGGAATATCAGATCAGATTAGACTCCCCTGCTCCGCCCGTTGGCGCACGCGGGGGTGGACGGCGGCGTTGATGCCGGTGGCGATCAGGTGGGATAGGTCCTCGACCAGCACGTCGATCTCCTTGGGGGTGACCATCAGGTCGCCGACGTAGGGGGACAGCACCTCCCGGATCAGACGGTGCTTGTCGCCGCCGTCCAGCCGGTCCAGGTAGGAGTAGAAGGGGTGTTCGGCGCGCAGCCGCCGGATGAGCAGATCGATGGTGTCCTGGGCGATGGTTACGGCGTGGACGACGGTCGGCACGCCGATGGCGATCACCGGCACGCCCAGGGTCTCGGCGTTGATCCCCTTGCGGTGGTTGCCCACGCCGGAGCCGGGGTTGATGCCGGTATCAGCGATCTGGATCGTCGTCATGATGCGCTCGACGCTGCGGGAGGCCAGGGCGTCGACGGCCACGACCACGTCGGGCCGGATGCGGCTGACGATGCCTTCCACGATCTCCACCGTCTCGATGCCGGTGAGGCCCAGGACGCCCGGCGCCACGGCGGCCAGGGAGCGCAGGCCGCCCCGCAGGTCGGCCGGAACGTAGTCGGGCAGGTGGCGGGTGATGAGCAGGTCGCGGACGACCTTGGGACCGATGGCGTCCGGGGTGGCCTGCCAGTTTCCCAGGCCGACGACGAGGACCTGGGCGTCGTCGGCCCCCGGGAGGAGGGCCTGCAGCTCGTTGGCCAGCGTCCGCGCCACCTGTTCCTGTACGGTGGTGTCGCGCTGGCGCAGGGCGCGGGCCTCGATGGTGATGTAACGTCCGGGGGGCTTGCCCATTCGCACCGCGGCCTCTTCGGTTAGGATGGTGACGCGGGAGATGACCACCCCGCCCCGCCGTTCCTCACGCGTATCCACGCCCGGGATGACGGCCATCCCGCCGCGGGCCGCCTGGTGGGCCTCCACGGCCAGGTCGGTGCGGTAGAGCCCCAGCGGGGCGTCCTCCGGTGTCGCCGGTTCGCCATCCAACGCCGCCAGCTCCCTGTTCCGCTCGGGACATCGGCGCGCAATCGGACCAGCCCGCCGCATCGCTCCGAGGTTTTCCCAGCACCCAGTATGCGCGTCCGCGGGGAACGTGATACCATGGAGCCGGGGTTTCAGATGGATTGCTTCGGGCTCCCGCCGGATCGGCGGGGCCGGTGGGGGCGCCGTGAAACCAGGGAGGCGCGGCATGCTGCGCGTGATCGCCGGGGCCGCCCGCGGCCGCCGGCTCAGGACGCTGCCGGGAAGGACGACACGGCCCACGGCCGACCGGGTCAAGGAGGCGCTCTTCAACATCCTCGGCGACGTGACCGGAGCGCGGGTGCTGGACCTCTTCGCCGGCACCGGCGGCCTGGGGATCGAGGCCCTGAGCCGCGGCGCCGCGTCGGCTGTCTTCGTGGACGCCGACCC
>DYIH01000244.1 GCA_020723785.1 Thermaerobacter marianensis | reverse complement strand
CTACGGGATGACCGGCGGCCAGTACTCGCCGACGACCCACCCCGGCGACCGCGCCACCACCGCGCCCTACCGGCACATCGAGCGGGAGTTCGACCTTTGCGAGTTGGCCCGGGCGGCCGGCGCCACCTACGTGGCCCGCGGCACCGCCTACCACGTCCAGCCCCTGGTCGGCTACCTGACGCGGGCGATCAAGCACAAGGGGTTCAGCTTCGTCGAGGTGGTCAGTTCCTGCCCGGTGTACTACGGCCGGCAGAACGGGCACCCCGACGCGCCGGGCATGCTGGCCTGGATCGCCGAGCGCGCCGTTCCCGCCAAGCAGGCCGAGAAGATGGGCCCGGCGGAACTGGCCGGCAGGTTCATCATCGGCGAACTGTACGAGGCGGAAGCGCCCGAATACATCGAGGAATACATGCGACTGGTGCGGCGGGCGCAGCCGCCGGATGGGGGTGGCGGGCGGTGATCGTCGAACCGGCAGCCGACGGGGCCCGCGCCGGGGTTGCACCCAAAGCGCGGCAGGCGCGGCGGCTGGAGATCCGCCTGGCCGGCACGGGCGGCCAGGGCCAGATCCTGGCGGCCATCATCCTGGCGGACGCCGCCGCCCTGTACGACGGTTTCAACGTCGTCCAGACCCAGGACTACGGCCCCGAATCCCGGGGTGGCGCAAGCAAGGCCGAGGTGATCATCACCGACGGGGAGGTGGACTACCCCAAGGTGACGCGGCCCGACGCACTGCTGGCCATGAGCCAGCAGGCCTTCACCCGCTACGCTCCCGCCGTCAGGGAGGACGGCTTGATCCTGGCCGACACCACCTGGGTCAAGGACGCTTCGGCCGCCCCTACCGGTGTCCGGCTCGTCGGCATCCCCCTGACGGCCATCGCCCGGGACGAGGTGGGCAAGGCCCTGGTGGCCAACGTAGTCGCCCTCGGCGCCTTGGCCGCCCTGACCGGCGCCGTGTCCCGCGAGGCGCTGGAGAGGGCGGTGCTGGCCCGCGTCCCCAAGGGGACTGAGGAATTGAACCGCCGGGCGCTGGAGGCCGGTTACCTGGCCGCCGGGGCCGCCCGCGAGTCGGGCGGTGAGCGGCGGGACGCCGCCCGTCTGTAACGAAGCCACCGGCCCCACGATACCAATCGAGAGACCTTTTGGAGGTTTGCGAGGATGGTCGAACAAGCGCTCAACGCGGAAATGATGAATCCCCTCGAAAGCGTTCGCTGGCAGATCCGTCGCGCCGCTGATGCCCTTGGGCTGGATCCCGCCGTTTACGAGATTCTGAAGAGCCCCCTCCGATTCCTGGAGGTGTCCATACCCGTGACCATGGACGACGGCAGCGTCCACGTCTTCACCGGGTACCGCTCCCAGCACAACGACTTGCTGGGACCGGCCAAGGGCGGCATCCGCTTCCACCCCGACGTCAACCCCGACGAGGTCAAGGCCCTGTCGGCCTGGATGACGATCAAGTGCGCCCTGCTGGGGCTGCCCTTCGGCGGCGGCAAGGGCGGCGTGATCGTCGACCCCCGGGAACTGTCCCCGCGGGAACTGGAGGAACTGAGCCGCGGCTACGTCCGGGCCATCGCCCGCTTCATCGGGGCCGACAGGGACGTGCCGGCGCCGGACGTCTACACCAACCCCCAGGTGATGGCCTGGATGGTCGACGAGTTCGCCCGCATCAAACAGGGTAACGAGTTCGGGGTGATCACCGGCAAGCCGGTCGCCATCGGCGGCTCCCTGGGCCGCACCGAGGCCACGGGACGGGGCGTGGTGATCTGCGTCAAGGAGGCCGCCCGGCGCCTGGGCATCGACCTGCAGGGCGCCCGCGTCGCTGTCCAGGGTGCCGGCAACGTGGGCAGCCACACCGCCACCCTGATCCATCGCGAGGGGGCGAGGGTGATCGCCTTGAGCGATTCCCACGGCGGCGTCTACCGGCCCGAAGGGCTGGACCCCCGGCAGGTGCTGGACCACAAGGCCCGTACCGGCGCCGTCCACGGCTTCCCCGGCGCCCAGGCGATCACCAACGAGGAACTCCTGGAACTGGAGTGCGACGTCCTGATCCCGGCCGCCCTGGAGAACCAGATCACGGCCGAGAACGCGCCGCGCATCCGGGCGCGGCTGGTGGTCGAGGCGGCCAACGGCCCGACGACGCCCGAGGCCGACGAACTGCTCTTCGACCGGGGCATCCGCGTCGTCCCCGACGTGCTGGCCAACGCCGGCGGCGTCACCGTCTCCTACTTCGAGTGGGTGCAGAACATGTACGGCTACTACTGGAGCGAGGCCGAGGTCAACGAACGCCTGGGCCAGATGATGGGCCGCGCCTTCAGCGAGGTCTGGGACATGCACCTCAAGCAACACTGCAGCCTGCGCAACGGCGCCTACATGGTGGCCGTCCGCCGGCTGGCCGAGGCCATGCGCGTGCGGGGCTGGCTGGGCCACCCCGACGCTGCTAGGCGCTGACCGGGGCCGGAACAGCCCCGGTGGAGCCGGCCCCGCCGGGCTCCGGCCGCTCGGCGCCGCCGCGGGCTGCTCACTCCACGCCGATCTCCTTCAATGTTCGGATGACGGAAGGCAGCGGCGACTGCCACAGCCAGTCCACCCGCAGCCAGAAGCCGGGCAGCCGCTCCGACCGGTAGACACCCCCGTCGACCGGAGCCAGCCGGTAGCGTCCGTCAG
>DYIH01000243.1:750-2678 GCA_020723785.1 Thermaerobacter marianensis | reverse complement strand
CGCGGGAAGCGCTTTGCGCCGCCACCGGGGATGCCGGCACGCCCGCGGCAACAGCGGCTGCCCGCCGGCGGCCGCCGGTGACGCCGGCGACGGCCCGGCAGAGGATGTCCAGCATGGCGTCCAGGTCGCCCGCGGTGGCGGCCAGGGGCGGCATGAAGACGATCACGTTCCCAAGGGGCCGGGTGAGCAGGCCCAGGTCGGCGGCCCGGCGGCAGACCCGCATCCCCACCGCCTCCTCCCAGGCGAAGGGCTCCCGCGTAGCCCGGTCCAGCACCAGCTCGATCCCCACCATGAGCCCGCGCTGGCGCACGTCGCCCACGTGCGGCAGTCCCCGGAAGGCCGCCAGCCCCCGCGCCACCCGCTCGACCTTGGCGGGCAGCCCTTCCAGCACGCGGTCCCTTTCGAACACCTCCAGGCTGGCCAGGGCGGCGGCGCAACCGAGTTGGTTGCCGGTGTACGAGTGCCCGTGGAAGAAGGTCTTCGCCTCCCGGTGCTCCCCCAGGAAGGCATCGTAGATCTCATCGGTCGCCAGTGTGGCCGCCAGGGGCAGGTAGCCGCCGGTGATCCCCTTGGAGAGGCACATCAGGTCCGGCGCCACGCCCTCGTGCTCGCAGGCGAACATCCTCCCCGTGCGGCCGAACCCGGTGGCCACCTCGTCGGCGATCAGCAGGACACCGTGGGCGTCGCAGACCTCCCGCACCCGGCGCAGGTAACCGGGCGGCGCGGTGATCATCCCGCCGGCCGCCTGGACCAGCGGTTCCACGATGACGGCCGCCACCCGGTCACCGTTGCGCGCCAGGATCTCCTCCAGGGCCGCGGCGCAGGCCAGGCCGCAGGCGCCGCCGGCGTGCTCCCGGCCCAGGGGGCAGCGGTAGCAGTAGGGGGACGGCGCCTCCAGGGCGGAAAACAGGAGGGGGCGGAAGGCGGCGTGGAAGAGGTCGATGCCCCCGACGCTGACGGCCCCCAGGGTGTCGCCGTGGTAGGCGTTGGCCAGGCGAACGAACAGGGTCCGCTCCGGCCGGCCCCGATGCTGCCAGTACTGCAAGGCCATCTTCAGGGCGACCTCCACCGCCGTCGACCCGTTGTCCGAATAGAAGACGCGCGTCAGGCCGGGCGGGGCGATGGCGGCCAAGCGCCGGGCCAGTTCGGCCGAGGGGGCGTTGGCCAGGCCCAGCAACGTCGAATGGGCGATGCGGCCCAACTGGCGCCGGATCGCCTCGTCGATCTCCGCCCTGCGGTGCCCGTGGATGTTCACCCACATCGACGAATTGCCGTCGTAATAGGCCCGCCCCTCGGCGTCGAAGAGCCGGACGCCTTCCCCGCCGACGATCACCCGCGGCGTCGTTCGCTCCCAATCGCGCATCTGAGTGAAGGGGTGCCAGACGTGGTTCCTGTCGGCCGCGATCAGGTCATGCAGGCTGCTCTCCATCACCGATCCTCCTTACGGCTCCACCGCCAACCGGGCCGGCCCCAGGGCCGACAGGAATTCCCCGGGCGGCAGGGGCGGCCGCACCGGCCCGTCGAAGAAGACCAGGGCCGGCTCCTCCTCCAAACCTTTCAAGAGGTTCGCGACGGCCGGCGCCCCTCCGCCACCTTCCCCGAAGAATACCCGCCCGCCGCGGGGGTCACCGGCGGCCTTTATCCCGGGCAGCCGCACGTACCCCAGGCGCGGCGAGGCCACGTAGCCGGTGGTGTAGTCCGGGTCGTCGGACCAGCCGACCTCAGCCGGCAGGCCCCAATGGGCCACCTTGCTGGCCATGGCCAGTGCGTCGGCCACGCGGTCCGCCCTCCCGGCGACGATCCCCGCCCGGCGCAGGGCGGCCGTCAGGCGCCGCCGCTCACCAGGCGCCCAGTCGATCCGCGAAACCCGGACGCCGCGGGCCGGGTCGGGTTCCAGCCGCCGGCCCGCGGCCGCGTCCATGACGGCG
>DYIH01000243.1:0-740 GCA_020723785.1 Thermaerobacter marianensis | reverse complement strand
CCAGGAGATCCACCGCCACCCGGCGCGCGGTCTCGGGCCCCGTCTCACCCGTCGTCAGGGTCACCACCGGCAGGCTGCGAACGCGCCTGACCCGGCCGGCCTCCAGGCGCTCCACGGTCACCTGGATGAAGTCGGCGGCGCCGAGGGGATGTTCCCGCGCCCGCCGGACCAGCCGGGCCACCATCCGCTCCACGTTCGCTCCGTCGACGATGCGTTCGGCGCCGGACACGTGCCGGCCGCCCGCCTCGTGAGGTCCGCCGGCGGCCGCCCGCATACGCACGCTGTATAATTCGCGCCCCACGACCCACCTCCGGCCCACGCCGGGTCCCCGGCGGCTCCCTTGCCGGGCCCGGCGCCGGGCGCGGTGATAACCTTCGCCTTTGTCAACCTGAATCCTTCTCCTTGGTTGACCAATGCGCCGCGAGGCGGGTATCCTGGGACCGGGATCCCCATCGGTTGGCGCGGAATCGCCACCGGTCCAGGCTTTGGAGAAATGGGGGAGCGCGAGGAAGCTATCCCGGCGCATCAGGATACGGCGGGGGCCCGGCGCCGCCGGACCCGGGATGGGGGTGATGCCGCTGCAGCCGGCCACGACCATCGTCGCCGGGACGGGGATGGCCGTCCCGGAACGGGTTCTGACCAGCGAACATCTCGAGCGGGAACTCGGCCTGCCGGAAGGCTGGATTGCGCGCCGCTCCGGCATCCGCGAACGCCGCCTGGCCGGCCCCGGGGAGGCCACC
>DYIH01000002.1:26176-28449 GCA_020723785.1 Thermaerobacter marianensis | reverse complement strand
TGCAGGCCGAGCCCTGCCCGATAATCGTCGGTGGGCCTTCGCCGTTTTCATCACTCGTGGCGCTGGAACCTTGCGATCAACGGTATCGATTGCGTTCTTTCAGCGCGCGGTCGATGCGTCGCCTGGCCTCGCGTTCGGCGATGTCGGCGCGCTTGTCGTAGAGCTTTTTGCCGCGGGCCAGGGCCAGTTCCACCTTGGCGCGTCCACGCCGCAGATAGACCCTGAGGGGCACGAGGGTGTAGCCGCGCACCCGCACCTTGCCGAAGAGCTGGTCGATCTCGCGGCGGTGGAGCAGGAGCTTGCGCGGCCGGCCGGGGTCGTGGTTGTAGCGGTTGCCCTGTTCGTAGGGGGCGATGTGCATGTTATAGAGGAAGACCTCGCCCCGCTCCACTAGGGCGTGGCTATCCTGCAGGCTGACCCGCCCCGCCCGCACCGACTTGATTTCCGTTCCGGTGAGGACGATGCCGGCCTCGATGGTCTCTTCGATATGATAGTCATGCCGGGCCCTGCGGTTCTCGGCGATGACCTTGATGCCCTCTTTCCCTTCACTCATGCCAAAACGGGCACGGATCAGATGAAGTCCTGCAACCGCTGCTGGATCTTTTCCAGGAGCTTGGGATCGAGTTCCGAGGCGGCGCCGGCTTCGGACGCCTCCGGTGCGCGTGGCGCGGGATCGGCCCCACCGGCCCCCGCCGTCGCCGCGGCCGGCGGGGCCGGCTCGGCCGCCGCCCTGGCCGGCCTGCCGCCGGCCCGCCGCAGGAAGGTGAAGAGGACGGCGGCGCCGACAACGACGATGACGGCCGGCATAACCCAGACGATCGCGCTCTTCGGTCGGGTCAGGATCCAGTCGCCGTATTGGGTGGCGTAGTAATCCAGTATCTGCTGGCGCGACTTGCCCTGGGCCAGCATCCTGCGGATCTCCTCCTTGATCTCCCGCGCCTTCTCCGCGTTGGACTCGGCCACCGTCTGGCCGGTGCAGACCGGGCAACGCAACAACTTCTCGATCTGGCCGGCCTCCTGTTCGATCTTGCCTGTGATCTCCTGCAGGGCCAGGGCGGCGGCTGACCAAACCGATATGAGCAAAATCGATAACAGAACCGTCAAAAGGCGCCGCATCGCGGACCGCACCTCCCCGCTGTCGATTATAAACTACCGGTCGACCAACAGAAAGTCGAGCTGGCGCTCGTGCACCGCGGCGCGCACCAGGCGGACGCGCACCGCGTCGCCCAACCGGAAGCGCCGTCCGGTGCGTTCGCCGATCAGGGCGTGGCCCTTTTCGTCGAACTGGTAGTAATCGTCGTTGAGCGTGCTGACGTGGACCAGGCCCTCGGCCAGATTTTCCAGTTGGACGAAGAAGCCGAAGGCGGTAACGCCGGAGATCAGGGCGGGGAAGACCTCGCCCACCCGTCCGGCCATGAACTCGACCATCTTGATCTTCACCGTCTCCATCTCCGCCTCGGCCGCCACCCGCTCCCGGGTTGATGCGTGGTCGGCCACGCCGGGGAAGGATTCGGCCCAGCGTTCGGCCTGGGCTGGCTTGAGCCCCCCGCCCAGGATCGCCTTCAGCACCCTGTGGACGACCAGATCGGGATAGCGCCGGATGGGCGAGGTGAAGTGGCAGTAGAAGCGGGCCGCCAGGCCGAAGTGGCCCAGGTTCTCTGCGGCGTAGCGGGCCTGTTTCATGGAGCGCAGCATGACGGCGCTGACCAGGCTCTCCTCGGGGCGCCCCCGGACCCGTTCCAGCGCCTTTTGGAAGTCGCGGGGCCGGCGCTCCCTCCCCGGCTTGAAGGGGATGCCAAGGGTGAAGAGGAGTTCGGCCAGGGACTCCACCTTCTCCTCGTCGGGCGTCTCGTGGACGCGGTAGATGAACGGCACCTTGAGCCAGGCGCAGTGCTCGGCGACGGCCTCGTTGGCCGCCAGCATGAACTCCTCGATGAGTTGGTGGGCCCGGTTGCGCTCCCGCCGCCTGACCTCCACCGGCCGGCCCTGCTCGTCAAGGACCACCTTGGGCTCGGGCAGGTCGAAGTCGATGGCGCCGCGCCGCAGGCGGTTACGGCGCAGGATCATCGCCAGCTCGCGCATCTCGCGCAGCATGGGCAGCAGCTCGGGCGTGACGGGATCGGCGGGAATGCCCGCCTGGACCGGCCCGCTCCCGCCGCCCGGGTCCGCCGCCGGGATCGGAACCTCGCCGGGGCCGGACGCAGCGGGTGCCTCGCCCAGGGCCGCCGCCACCGCCGTGTAGGTGAGCCGCGCCCGGCTGCTGATGATGCTCG
>DYIH01000002.1:16792-26166 GCA_020723785.1 Thermaerobacter marianensis | reverse complement strand
TCGGCCCGAACTCGGCCTTGAGCGGCCGGCCTTCGGCGTCGAAGTCGATGAAGGCGGTGACCGTCAGCCGGTCGGCGCGGGGGCTGAGGCTGCAGATGCCGTTGGAGAGGCGCGGCGGCAGCATGGGCAGCACGCGGTCGACCAGGTAGACGCTGGTGCCACGTTCACGGGCCTCGCGGTCGAGGGCGCTCCCCTCCCGCACGTAGTGGGAGACGTCGGCGATGTGCACGCCCAACCGCCAGCGGGCGCGCCCCTCCCCCGGCTGGAGGGAGACGGCGTCGTCCAGGTCCCTGGCGTCCTCGCCGTCGATGGTGACCACGTCCAGGCCGCGCAGGTCCCGGCGTCCGGCCAGGTCGGCCGGCGCCACCGCCTCTGGGACCGTCAGGGCCTCCCGTTCCACCTCCGCCGGGAACTCAGCGGCCAGCCCGTAGGCGTGCATCACGCCACGGACGTCCACCCCCGGCTCGCCGGGGCGGCCCAGCCGCTCGACGATACGACCCTCCGCCCCGCGCCGGGTGTCTGGCCAGCGGGTGATCTCCACGACCACCTTCTCGCCACTGCGCGCCCCGGCCAGGTCCTTGCCGGCGACGAAGACGGCCAGGGGTATGCGCCGCTCGTCCGGGATGACGAAGCCGAAACCGCGCCCCTTCTCGCGGTCCAAGACGCCGACGACCGTCCGGTGGGCGCGGGTGAGGATGCGGATGACCTCGCCCTCCGGGCTCCGCCCGGCCGGCGCCCGCCCCGAACGGCGCGCCACGACCCGGTCTCCGTGCATGGCGCCGTTCATTGCCCCGGGCGGCACGAAGAGGTCGGGGCCGCCGGGATCGAGGGGGACGACGAAGCCGAAACCCTTCTCGTGCCCGTGGAACGTGCCCACCACCAGGTTCATCCGTTCAGGGACGCCGTAGCGGCCGTGCCGGTTGCGGATGATGCGCCCCTCCGCCTCCATGGCTTCGATGAGCCGGCGGAAGGCCTCCGCCTCCCCCGGCCCCACGCCGAGGGCGGCCATTACCTCCCCCGCCTCCATGGGCCGGTAAGCGGCGTCGCGCATGAACTCAAGGAGTCCCTCCGGTTCGATCAAACAGCCGATGCCCCCTTGCCACGCATTCCTCAAGCTCCATCCAGCGTGCGCTTCCGCGCCGCCCACGAAAAAGCGCCGGGGTATGGCCCGGCGCCGGGGTCAGCATCCTTCTAAATCGTCAACGCCGTTCCAGCACGGCGATGACGATCCCGGAAAGGAAGAACAAGGCCACGAGGATGATCGTCAGGCGGGCCAGAAAGTTGTCGAGCCCCTTCTTTTTCCCGAAAATCGCCTCGGCGCCGCCACCGATGGCCCCCGACAGGCCGGCGCTCCGGCCCGACTGGAGGAGCACCGCGGCGATCAAACCCAGCGAGGCGAGAACCATCAAAACCGTCATGAAGGTCAGCATGCCCCGTAACCCCCGGAAAGAAAGGCTGCCATTCGGCTGCGATTATACACTAAAGAATGCCTGGCGTACAACAAGCCGACTTCCGCCACAGCGGACTTCCGCCCATACCCCTTGTCCCTTCATCCCGCATTCGGCGCTTCAACCTCCGCCCCGGCGGCAACCGGCGTCACGAACCACACCCGGCACCCCACACCGCGCTCCCGAAACACGCCGGCCAAAGACTCCACACCCGCCTCCCGCTCGGACCGTGGCGCGGTGAGCTATCTAGCCCTGAACCGGCCGCGGCGTGGTCAAGCCAGGCCAGCACCGTTGAGCCCGAGCCGCTCAGTGTCACCCCCAGCAGACCCGGGCGCCGCCCCCCGGCCAGCACCTCGGCCAGTCCGGGCAGGAGCGGCCCCCGGTATGGCTGGTGTAGCCGGTCGTCCAGGGCGTCGGGAAGGAGGTCGAGGCGGCCGGCTTGGAGGGCGGCCACCAGGAGGCACGCCCGTTGCAGGTTGAATACGGCGTCGCCCCGCGACACCCGCGGGGGTAGGGCGCGACGCGCCTCCTCGGTGCTCAGAGGCGCGTCGGGAACGATGACGGCCAGGGCCAGGGCGGCAGGCGGGTCGAAGCGTACATAAACGGTGCGCTCCTCCGCCGGGGTTGGTTCCGGGGACGACGCCGACGCCGGCCCGGAAACCGTTGCGGCGACGGTGACGCCGCCGAACAGGGCCGGGGTGACGTTGTCCGGGTGCCTTTCCAGCGATACCGCCAGATGGAGCAGTTCATCGCGGCCAAGGGGGCGCCCGACCAATTCGTTGGCGGCGACCAGTGCGCCGACGATGGCGGCGCTGGACGAGCCCAGGCCGCGGGAGGGCGGAATCCGGTTGACCAGGCGCAGGCCAAGGCCCCGCGGGCGGCGCCCGGCGGCGGCGAAGAGATGCTCGGCGGCCCGCACGGCCAAGTTGTCCGGCCCCGCCGGCAGGCGTCCGGCCCCCTCCCCTTCCACCGCAACCCGCAACCCGCCGGGGATTTCGGCCATCTCGACGAGGTTATGGACCGACAGGGCCAGGCCGAGGCAGTCGAAACCGGCCCCCAGGTTGGCCGAAGTGGCGGGGTCGCGGACGGTTACCCGGGAAAGCGCGTCTTCGAAGAGGTCCGCCATCGCGCGTCAGACGTGGGCCGGTTCCCGCTGGAGGATGGACTCGATGGCGTCCAGGCGGGCGGGCAGGATGAGGGGTTCTGCGCCCTTGCGCATGGCCGTGTCGGGATCCTTCAGACCGTTGCCCGTCAGGACGCAGACGACCCGCGACCCGGCGGGGAAGTAACCGCGGCGCACCAGTTGGATGACGCCGGCCACCGCCGCCGCGGAGGCCGGCTCGGCGAAGACGCCCTCGTGCTCGGCCAGAGCCCAGTATGCCTCCAGGATCTCCTTGTCGGTGACGGCGGCGAACAGGCCGCCCGAATCGCCGACCGCCCGCGTGGCCCGTTCCCGGTTGACGGGCCGGCCGATGCGGATGGCCGTGGCGATCGTTTCCGGGCGTTCCACCGTGCGGCCCTCCACCAGCGGCGCCGCCCCGGCGGCCTGGAAGCCGAGCATGCGGGGCCTGCGACGCGACCGCCCCTGGTCGAAGCACTCGCAGAAGCCCTTCCAGTAGGCGCTGATGTTGCCGGCGTTGCCGACCGGGATCGCCAGGTAGTCGGGAGCGTCGCCCAGGTCGCGGCAGACCTCGTAAGCCGCGGTCTTCTGCCCCTCCAGGCGGTAGGGGTTGACGGAGTTCACCAGGATGATCTCCGGGCGCGCTTCGGCCAGTTCCTGGACGATGGCCAGGGCCTGGTCGAAGTTGCCCTCCACGGCCACCACCCGCGCGCCGTAGACCAAGGCCTGGGCCAGTTTGCCCAGGGCCACCTTGCCGTGGGGGATGAGCACCAGGCACTGCAGCCCGGCGCGGGTCGCGTAGGCCGCCGCCGAGGCCGAGGTGTTGCCGGTGGAGGCGCAAATCACCGTTTCGGCGCCCTCCTCCTTGGCCTTGGCCACGGCCAGCACCATGCCCCGGTCCTTGAAGGAACCAGTCGGGTTGAGCCCCTCATACTTGAGGTGGATCTGGACCCCGCCCCCCAGCCACCGGGACAGGGCGGCCGCCTCGATGAGCGGCGTGTTGCCTTCTTTGAGGGTGAGCGCCGGCGTCTTGTCAGTTATCGGTAGAACTTCACCGAACTCGCTCAGGATCCCCCGCCAACCCAGAAAAAACCCCTCCCTACGCGGAACGCGCGGCCGGTGATGCGCCGGCTGCACGCTTCCACTATAGCCCGGCAACCATGCCCTCGACAAGCCCCCGGCCCGGTGCCCCCTGGCCCCTGTGAGCACGTGTGAGCGCTTCCGGGACCGCGCGTCGGGGGAGGGCAGGAGGGCCGGTGGGGCGACACACATGGTTTCGGCACTGTTCGCACCCCCACGGTGGGGGATGTCGAAAGCGGCCGCCCCTTTTCGCAACGCCCTAGTCGGCGACGGCGAAGGTCAGCTCCGCCTCGGCCGCCAGGTCCCCGCCCACCCATGCCTTGGCCTGGGCCTTGCCGACACGGCCGCGCAGCTTGGTGACGTTCACCTCGAGCCGCAACTGGTCCCCGGGGACGACCTGGCGCCGGAAGCGGGCCCCGTCGATGCCGCCGAACAGCCCCAGCTTGCCGCGGAACTCGTCCAGCGAGAGGATGGTCAGCGCCCCCACCTGGGCCAGGGCCTCCAGTATCAGCACCCCGGGCATGATGGGCCGCCCCGGGAAGTGCCCCTGAAAGAAGGGTTCGTTGATGGTCACGTTCTTCAGCCCGACCGCCCGCCTGCCGGGCTCCAGCTCCAGCACCCGGTCCACGAGCAGGAAAGGATAGCGGTGAGGCAGCATCTCCATGATGGCCTGGATGTCCACGGACACGACCCCTTTCACGGGATTGATTCCATGAAAACAAAAAAAGCCCTCCCATATGGAGGGGGCGCGTCGCCGAAAGGCCTTTTCCAGCTACACCGCGAACCTATGGTTTTCCCCCGGCGCGAACCTCGTCCCGGCGTTGCCGGACGGGGTCAGGCGAAGCCGGCGCGGAAGCGATGCCCGAGAACTGCCGGGCCAGGATCTCCGCAAGCCCGAGGCCGCCGGCGGCCACCTTCTCGGCCATCACCTGCAGGAACATGTCACCGTAAACCTCGCCGGCGATCCCCCCGCCCAAGAAGCCCCGCCCCGGCGACGGCCGGGCCGTCTTGAGGATCTGCTGGACAAAGAGCGCGGCAAACTGCTCCGCCACCTTGCGGACCGCGTCGTCCCCGTCCTGGCGGGCCTGCTTGGCGGCATCACCGCGCCCGGCCCCCGCGGCGCGCCCGGCCCGCGCAGCGGACGCCCCGGCCTTCGCCGCCGGCGTCAACCCGCCCACCGTACCATCCATCGTCCATCACCTCGCTCGCGCCGCCATCTCCGGGCCTTTCCGTCCCCACCTTCTCAAGCGCGGATATTCAAAACGCTTTTAACGGCGGAGGTTGTTGGCGATGCCCAGCATCTCGTCGGCGCTCTGGACGGCCTTGGAGTTCAGCTCGTAAGCACGCTGGGCGACTATCAAGCTGACCATCTCCGCCACCACCTGGACGTTGGAACCCTCCAGGTAGCCCTGGGCGATGTAGCCGGAGCCGTTCTGGCCGGGCGTCACGTTGCGCGCCGCGCCGGAGCCCGGCGTCTCCTTGAAGAGGTTGCCGCCGATGCCTTCCAGGCCGGCCTGGTTGTCGAACACCGCCACCTGGATCTGCCCGACGTTGGACGTGGTCCCATTCGCGAGGGTGGCGGTCACGTTGCCCTGGCGGTCGATGGAGACCCTGACGAAGTCCTGGGGCAGGGTGATGGCGGAACTGCCGCTGCCGAGAAGCACGTTGCCGTTGGCGTCCACCAGTTGCCGGCTCAGGTCGAGGCTGAAGTTGCCGTCCCGGGTGTAGGCGGTGCTGCCGTCGGCCAGCTTGACCCGGAAGAAACCGGGCCCGTCCATGGCCAGGTCGAAGGGCCGCTCCGTCGGCTCCAGGGCGCCCTGGCCAAAGTCCCGCGTGGTGGCGCCGGGCGCGACGCCGGTGCCCACCTGCAGGATCGCCGGCACCGCCGTGGTTCCCGCCGCCCCGGTTCCCGCCGCCGTCCCCGTCGACGTCCCGGTGGCATTGGCCACCGGCAGGTTCAGGTACAGGAGATCCTGAAAGGTGGCCCGGCCGCTCTTGTATCCCGTAGTGTTGACGTTGGCCAGGTTGTTGGAGATCGTATCCACTTTGAGTTGCTGGGCCTGCAGCCCGGAAGCCGCAGACCAGAGGGACTGGATCACAGAGATCACCCCGCTGCGATTTTATGCTGTTCCAGGCGTTGGTGGGCCGCTTCGATCGCGCGGCCCGGGGCCCCTGTCATCCAGTCCAGCCCCGCTTTGCCAAACACCCGGTCACCGCCCGTACTTAGAACTTCGCTATCTGGGTAACCGCCTGGCCCAGAGCCTGGTCGTGGGCGGCGATCACCTTCTGGTTGGCCTCGTAGGCCCGCATCACGGCGATCAGGTCGACCATCTCCCGCACCGCCTGGACGTTGGCCAACTCCAGGTAGCCGGACCTGACCGTCGCCTTGGACGCCTGGGCCGTCGTGCCGGCCGGCGCCGCCCAAAGGTTGTGGCCGGTCCGCTCCAGGGAGCCGTTGTCGGCAAAGGCCGCGATCTTGAGTTTCCCCTTCACGGTCCCGTCGACGCTCACCGTCCCGTCGGCCGCGACGCTGACCTTTCCCTGGCCCGGACGCATCGGTCCGTTGTCACCGACGACCCGGTCGCCGTTGACCGTCACCAGATAGCCGTCACGATCGATCAGAAAAGCGCCGTCCCGGGTGTAGCGTTCCTGCCCGCCTGCCGTCTGGACGGCGAAGAACCCGTCCCCCACCAGGGCCAGGTCCAGGGCATTGCCGGTAAACCGCAACCCGCCCTGCGTGAAGGCTGTCGCCGTCCCGGCCACGGCGGCGCCCAACCCCAAGGGCCCCACCACCTCGCCCTCACGGACGGTACGATCGCCCCATACGCGGAGTTCCCGATCCCCGAGGGTCCGGCTGACAGCCATCAGCCGCTTGAACCCGGTGGTATCGGCGTTGGCCAGGTTGTTGGCGATGACCTCCTGGCGCTGCGTCTCGGCCACCATGCCGGTGGCCGCGGCATAGATCCCGCGCAACATACCCCACACCTCCCTTCGCCTCGCTCGCCAAACCGACCCATCCGCGGCGTTGCCCCGTTTGGACGCACAAATGATAAAAACCTGCTCGGCCTCGGCCGGCAGGCGTCCGTCCATCAGAACCCGGGAACTCCCGCATCCCGTTGATGCCGGCAACCCAGCCGTCCTAGCCCTGCTCACCCCGCCTCAAGCGGCGGGATCCCGGCCGTAGACCTGTGGCTTTGCGCCCCCGGCTTTCGCCGGGTTTGCCCTGATCGGCTCCATTCCCGATCTCTTATCGGCAAGTTGTCCAAATATCTATTCTACAGAGGGCCGGCAAATTCCTGCCGCGGTTGTTGCAGAACGAGCAAGCGCTTTTGCCGTCAGCCCGATGTCACCAGCTGCCGCTCGAGAAGGTCGAGGCTGTCCAGGGCCTTCCCGGTGCCCACGGCCACACAGGAAAGGGCGTCTTCGGCGACCACCGGCACCTGCGTCTGGCGCGCCAGGAGCCGGTCCAGACCGTCGAGAAGGGCGCCGCCGCCAGTCATGACGATCCCCTTCTCCAGGATGTCGGAGGCCAGTTCGGGGGGCGTCCTTTCCAGAACCCCCTTGACCGTGTCCACAATGGAGGCGGCCACCTCGAACACCGCCTCGTGGGTTTCCTCGGAGGAAAGCTCCACCGTCCGCGGCAGTCCGGTGACCAGGTCGCGGCCCCGCACCTCCATGGTCTTGGGCCGTCCCTGGGGGTCAACGGTGCCGATGCCGATCTTGATCTCCTCGGCGGTCCGCTCGCCGATGGCCAGGTTGTGCTGCTTCTTCATGTAGCGGACGAGGGCCTCGTCGAACTTGTCGCCGCCGGCCCGGATGGAAGCGCTTACGACGATGCCGCCCAGGGAGAGGACGGCCACATCGGCGGTCCCCCCGCCGATGTCAACAACCATGCTGCCGCTGGCGTCGCTGATGTCAAGGCCGGCACCCAGGGCGGCGGCCAGGGGCTCCTCGATGAGGTAAGCCTTGCGGGCGCCGGCGACGCCGGCGGCCTCCAGGACGGCCCGCTTTTCCACGCTGGTCACCCCTATGGGGATGCAGACCATCACCCGTGGCTTGAACAGGCTGGCGCGGCCGGAAACCCGGGAGAGAAAATAGCGGAGCATCGACTCCGTCACGTCGTAGTAGGCGATCACGCCTTCCCGCAGGGGGCGCATGGCCACGATGTTGCCCGGCGTCCGCCCCAGCATGCGCCGGGCCTCGCTGCCGTAGGCCAGGACCTTGCCCGTATTCTGGTCCAGCGCCACGACGGAGGGCTCACGGATGACGACGCCCCGTCCTTTTACGTACACCAGCGTGTTGGCCGTCCCGAGGTCGATCCCGATATCCTGCCCCAGCCCCAGCATGGCCCTGTCACATCCTGCCTCATACGGAGAATAACTGGTCAACCATTCGACATGCGCTGGCACATTCCTCCTTTGTTCCAAGCACGATTTTGCGATTCCCCGCCACGATCAGCAGCTTCAACCCGGCACTTTTTCGGCCCGCTCCGACTGCACCGGCGTGACCTCTTCGACGTACTTCCTGCGCGTCGCCGCTCCGCCCCGCAGGTGACGTTCAGCCTTGTTGTAATCGAGCACCGACTTGACCTTTTGCGCCAGTTCGCGGTTGATCTTGGGGAGGCGTTCCGTCACGTCCTTGTGGACGGTGCTCTTGCTGACACCGAACACCCTGGCCGTGTCGCGCACCGTCGCCTTGGTCCGGGAGATGTAGCGGCTGACCTCCAGGACCCGCTTCCAGATGTGATCTCTCACGCGACTGCCTCCTTTCCACCCCACCGAAAACCCAACGGCTCCGCGACCCGATGGAACCCGGCCAACCACACCCGGGACCGCCCCAAGAGGGTGGCGTCCGTCGGAACATCCCGGACGAACCGGGCGATCCCGTGTGGTCCCGGGATGCGGCGGGAACCCCAAACGGGCCAACGCTTTGCCTGATGTATATGCCCTCTGAAGATGAAAATGCCTGGAGACGGGTCGCGGGGCACCGGCGATGGTGATGGTTAACAGCAGCGCCCTGGCCGCCGGCAGGGTTCCCGCCCAGGTGGGTGAGGGCAGGCCGCCGGGGAGCGGCGCATCGGTGGAGACCCGGTTCGTGGTAGGCAGGGGGCAGAGCAAGGTGCGCTGCTGGTGGTGGACCGTGGACGGCGGCCTCCCATGAAGCCGTGACCGGTCAAGTTCACGGGGGAATGGCCGGCGGCCATCCCCCGCTTGCTTGCTGGACGGAAGCCACAGCCTGCGCGGCCGGCGGCCGTCCCGCCACCTCAGTTGCGGAGGTAGCGGGACGGGTCCACCGGGCGGCCGTTGGCCAGGACCTCGAAGTGCAGGTGGGGTTTATCCGCCGCTTCGGCCAAGCCGGGGTCGCCCACCTCGGCGAGCTTCTGCCCGGCCCGGACCGCGTCCCCGGCCGCCACGGCCACGGCCCGGCAATTGGCGTAGCGCGTGGAAAGCCCGCCGCCGTGGTCCACGACCACCTCCCAGCCCCATTCCCGGGTCTGGCGGGCGACGACCACGCGGCCACCGGCCGCCGCCGCGACCGGCGTCCCGGGGGCCGCCTCCACGTCCAACCCCGCGTGCCAGCGCCAATCACCCATCGTCTCCGACCAGGCCCAGCCGAAGCCGGCCCCGCGGTCCCCCCGCAGGGGCCACGCCAACGGCCGGAATACGACCGGCGTGTCTTCGGCCTTGGAACGATCGGCTGGCGCTGCCGATGCGGCCGCCTCCCCC
>DYIH01000002.1:14264-16782 GCA_020723785.1 Thermaerobacter marianensis | reverse complement strand
GGCGAAAACCCCTGCGCCGAACCGTCCGCCGCCGGCTCTGCGAGCGCGTCCGGACGAGCTTCCGGCGCCCGCGCGGGGGCCCGGGCTTCCCTCGCCGGGCGCGCCGAAGGGGGGAGGTCAGCGGCGCGCGGCTCCGGCTTCGCCGGGAGAGGCTCCACCGCCCGCCCTTCTTCCTGGAGCGCCGCCGGTCCATCGGAGCCCGACAGAGACTCCATCTCGACATCGCGCACCATTTCCGCCCGCGGCTGCGGAGCCCCACGCTTCCATTCGTAGACGGAGATGCCCACCAGGAGGACCATCAGGATCAGCGCCCAGGCGTTGGGGCTCCGCCAGGCGCGGCGCGGCAATCCCCCCGCCCAACTGAACCGCCTCCCGACCGAACCCCGCCACAGGTCGAGCCGGGGAGCGCCGAAGCGAATCTTCCACTGGCCCATGCACCATCACCTCGGTGCATATTGTTGCCAGCGGTGGCGGGATTATACCAGGACTGCGGGATCCGGCGGATCACGCGATCGAATCGAGGTGGCCCTATTCCTCGAACAGCCGCCGCACCTGGACGCCGGGGTAGAAGTAGCGGATGATCTGCCGGTAATCGCGTCCGCGACGGGCCAGGCCGTCGGCCCCGTACTGACTCATGCCCACGCCGTGTCCGTAACCGCGGGTCTCGATCTCCACGCCGCCGGGCACCGACCGCACCGTCATCAGGGTGGAAGGCAACCCCAGCCGGGCGCGCAGCTCGCGGCCCGTGAACTCCGCCTCGCCCACCCGGACCCGCAGCGCCCGGCCCGACGGGCTGCGCGCCAGCACATCCACGGCCGGCCGCCCCCGGCGTAGCCGGGCCTCCAATTCCTCCGGCGGGACGCCGGTGCGGGAGGCCAGTTCCCCCCACGTGAAGCGGGTCCGCTTTCCCTCGTACCGCAGCGCCGCTTCGTAAGGCGATGCCACGCTGCGCAGGTACGGCACGGCCTGGCCCCACACGGCCACGGCGTCCTCGGTGCGACCGCCCGACGCGGCGTGATAGACGGCATCGATGGGCTGGCCGTCGAAGACGACGATCTGCCCCCGTGTGCCGTCCACCGCCTGTTCCACCTTGCGCCAATAGAGGGCGTGGCGCAGGACGCCCCATTTGCGGCGCAGAACGTCATGCGGCTGCCAGGCCTGGCCCCGCGCCGGGTCGGTGCAAACGTCGGCCTCCGGGTGGGCGTCGCAGCCCGGGCCGCCGAAGACGCGCATCCGGCCGACGGCGAAGGTCCGCGCCACTACGGCCTGGGCCTTGAGGGCCTCGGATTCGAATTCGGCCGGCATCTCGGCCGCCACGACCCCTTTGAGGTATTCCTCCAGGGGCAGGCGCAGGAGCTGCTTTTGGTCGTTTACGAACACGGCCACGGGGATATCCCCGTCCTGCGCCGCAGAGCCGACGGCGGGCGGCTTGGTTCCCGTTCGCCCTGCACCTGCCCCGGCTCCGGACCCGGTACCGGCCTCGGGTGCAATCCCGGCTCCGGACCCGGAGCCGCGCGCGGCGGACCCGGCCCCGGACGCGGGGGCCGGCGCCGTTCCGGGCTCGGGCCGACCCGCCACCGGGGCCTGCGGGGGCGCATCGCGGCGCACCAGCGCCAGGGGAAGGCCCATGAGGATGCCCGTGAACAGCAGCAAAACTATGAGCAGGAAGCGGCGAACGCGCAAGGACCTCTCCCCCGGGCCCCCTCGCGGGGGCTTGGTCACTTCCTTGAATGTCTATGGGGGAGGGGTGCCGATTATCCATGAGGTGCGTGAGGGTGCTTTCAACCCTCCTCCACCCGGAGGACGTCGGCCCCCAGGGCCCGTAGCTTGCTCGCCAGATTGACGTAGCCGCGGTCGATGTGGGCCAGGCCGGTCACCTCGGTTTCGCCCTGGGCTCCCAGGCCAGCCAGGACCAGAGCCGCCCCGGCCCGCAGGTCGGTGGCCCGCACCTGGGCCCCGAAGAGCCGCGGCACCCCCCGAACGATGGCACTGGCTCCCTCGATGCGGATGTCCGCGCCCATGCGCTTCAGCTCCTCCACGTGCAGGAAACGGTTCTCGAAGACGGTTTCGGTGATCACGCTCGTCCCGTCGGCCGCGGCCAGCAGGGCCATCATGGGCGCCTGCATGTCGGTGGGGAAGCCAGGGTACGGCAGGGTCCGCACATCGACCGCCCGTGGACGCCCCTCCGCCACCACCCGCAGGCCGTTCCCTTCGGCCTCGAAGGCCAGCCCGGCCTCCCGCAGCTTGGCCACGATCGGCAGAACATGCTCGAGGATAACGTTGTCCACCCGCACGTCGCCCCCGGCGATGCCGGCAGCCACCATGAACGTACCGGCCTCGATGCGGTCCGGGATGCAGGTGTATTCGGTCCCCCGCAACACCTCGACGCCTTCGATGCGGATCACCTTGGTCCCTGCGCCGTGGATCCGCGCCCCCATGGCGTTCAGGAAGTTGGCCAGGTCGGCGACCTCAGGCTCCTCGGCGGCGTTCTCGATGGTGGTCGTCCCCTCGGCTCGCA
>DYIH01000002.1:9088-14254 GCA_020723785.1 Thermaerobacter marianensis | reverse complement strand
CGTTCTCGGTGGCCGTGTGGCTCGGGTAGTCGAGGTAGATGCGGGCTCCGCGCAGCCCGCCCCTCGCCGTCAGTTCGAGGAACCCGTGGCGCACCTCCATCTCCGCCCCCAGGGCCTGCAGGCCCTTGAGATGCAGGTCGATGGGGCGGTTGCCGATGGCGCACCCGCCCGGCATGGAGGCTCGGGGGCGCCGAAGCCGAGCCAAAAGCGGCCCCATCACCAGGATGGAGGCGCGCATGCGGCGGACGAGGTCGTAGGGGGTCTCGTCGTGCAAATCGCGGCAGCAGGTGACGCGCAGGGTGCCGGGCCGCTCGGTGCGCACCGTCACGCCCAGGCGCATCAGGAGCTGCGCCATGGTGAACACGTCGTGCAACGGGGGCACCCGGTGCAGGACCACTTCGCCCTCGGACAGGATGCAGGCGGCCAGCACCGGCAGGACGGCGTTTTTGGCCGTCTCCACCCGCACGGCCCCGCGCAGCGGCCGGCCGCCGCGAACGACGATGCGTTCCATCAACGCTCACCGCTTTTAGGGTGTCCCGAGGTGCTGGGTCGCATCTCGACGAATTTCCACGCTTGGCAGTACAATAGCCGCATGGAAGTAGTCGTTCTTTTGAGCGGCGGGCTGGACAGCGCGGCCCTCCTGGCCTGGACCCTGGACCGAGGCATGGCGCCGGCGGCCCTCACGCTGCGCTACGGCTCCCGGCACATGGAGGCTGAGACGGCCGCAGCCCGCCGGGTGGCCGCCCACTATGGCGTGCAGCACCTCGTCCGCGACCTGCCGGAGGGCCTGTTCCGGGGCTCCGCCCTGATCGACGGCCCTTTGCCGCTGGGCCGCACCCCGGATGAGATGGCGGCGGCCGGGGTGGCGCCGAGCTACGTGCCGCTGCGCAATACCGTGTTCCTGGCGCTGGCGGGGGCCGTCGCCGAGGGGATGGGCGCCGGCGCCGTGGCCTTCGCCGCCCACCGGGAGGACCATACCGGCTACCCGGACTGCCGGCCGGAGTACGCCGCCGCCATGGCCGAGGCCCTGCGCCTGGGCTCGAGGGCGGGGCTGGCGCTGCTGGCGCCTTTCATCAACTGGCGCAAGGCGGATATCGTCCGCTGGGCGGCGGCCCGCGGCGTTCCACTGGACCTGACCCACTCCTGCTACCAGGGGAAACAACCTGCCTGCGGCGTCTGCGACACCTGCGTCATCCGGCGGGCCGCCTTCGCCGAAGCGGGGCTCCGGGATCCCATCCCCTACGATGAGGAAAGGTGACGCCATGCCGCGCACGGCCGCCATCACCAAGGTCTTCCGCTTCGAGGCCGCCCACCGCCTGCTCCGGCACGGCGGCGAATGCGCCAACCTGCACGGCCATTCCTATGAGCTGTGGGTGACCGTCGCCGGCCCCCTGGATGAAAACGGTATGGTCGCCGACTTCGGGGACCTCAAGGCGGTGGTCGAGGAGGCGGTCGTCGCCCCTCTGGATCACCGTTGCTTGAACGATCTCTTCGACTTCGAGACCACGGTCGAGAACCTGGCCCACTGGGTGTGGGACCGCCTGGAGGAAGTTGGCCTGCGGGGCCTGGCCCGCGTCCGGCTGTGGGAGACGCGCACCGCCTTCGCCGAGATCACGCGCGCGGACCGGGAGGCGGCGCGGTGACCGCCCCGGGTGCCTCCCACGCCCTGACCGCTCCGGACGCCCTGCCGGTGGTGGAGATTTTCGACTCGATCCAGGGGGAGGGTTGCCATGCCGGCACCCCGGCGACCTTCATCCGCCTGCAGGGGTGCAACCTGCGCTGCCCGTGGTGCGACACGCCCCACGGCATCCCGCGCGCGGGCGGGCGGCCCATGACCGTGGCCGGGATCGCCGCCGCTGTCCGCCTTCCCTTGGTCATCCTGACCGGCGGCGAACCCCTGCTCCACGACTGCGGCGCGCTGGTGGCCGCCCTCCAGGCACGGGGCGTCCGCGTGGCCGTGGAGACCAACGCCACCGCTTACCGGCCCTGGGTGGACGCCGCCAACTGGGTCTGCGCCTCGCCCAAGCCGCCCGCTTACCGCATCCACCCGCGGCTCCGGCCACACGAACTCAAATTCGTCGTGGACGAGCGGTTCTCACCCGAGGTGGTCCCGCCCGACTTCACCGGCCCCGTCTCCCTCCAGCCGGAATCGAACCGTCCGGAGATGGTGCAGAAGGCCCTGGCGTTGCTCGGGGACCATCCCCGCTGGCGGCTCTCGCTCCAGATCCACAAGCTGCTGGGCCTGCCCTGAAAACACAGCCGCCCCGGCAAGGGCCGGGACGGCGGTCACCGCCGGCAACGACAACGCGGCGGGCTACTCCTTACCCGCCGCCCGCAGCCGGGCCATGGCCCGCTCCAGGGCCTCCTTGGCGGCGACGATCTCCTCCTGCTCACCGCCGGCCTCGATGATCGCCCGGGCCCGGTCCCGCTCGGCGATCGCCGTCGCCACGTCGATCTCCTCCGGCAGTTCCGCCTCGTCGGCCAGCACCACGGTCGCGTGGGGCCCCGCTTCGAAGAACCCGCCGGTGACCGCCAGGACCCGGCTGGCACCCCCGTGACGGTAATGGACCACCCCGGCTTTCAGCGACCCCACCATCGGGGCATGTCCGGCCAGGATCCCGTAGAATCCCTCCACCGTCGGCAGGGTCACGAATTCCACCGGTACGGACACCACCTGCCGTTCCGGGGTGATCACATCCAGGTGAAAGCTCTGCGCCATTCCAATCGTCCCCTTACCGCGCCGCCACCAGGAGCTTCCGGCCCTTTTCCACGGCCTCGTCGATGGTTCCCACCATGTAGAACGCTTCCTCCGGCAGGTCGTCGTGCCTGCCCTCCAGGATCTCCTTGAAGCCCCGCACCGTCTCCTTTATCGGCACGAACTTGCCGGGAACGCCCGTGAAAACCTCGGCCACATGGAACGGCTGGGACAGGAAGCGCTCGATCTTGCGCGCCCGGGCCACCGTCAGCTTATCGTCCTCGGAGAGCTCGTCCATTCCCAGGATGGCGATGATGTCCTGGAGCTCCTTGTAACGCTGCAGCACCTGCTGCACGCCGCGGGCCACCATGTAGTGCTCCTCGCCAACGATGCTGGGGTCCAGTACCCGGGACGTCGAAGCCAGCGGGTCGACGGCCGGGTAGATGCCCTTCTCGGCGATGGCCCGCTCCAAGCGCGTCGTGGCGTCCAGGTGGGCGAAGGTCGTCACCGGCGCCGGGTCGGTGTAGTCGTCGGCCGGCACGTACACCGCCTGCACCGAGGTGATGGAACCGCGCTTGGTCGTGGTGATCCTCTCCTGCAGATTGCCCATCTCCGTGGCCAGGGTCGGTTGGTAACCCACGGCCGACGGGACGCGACCCAGGAGTGCCGACACCTCTGAACCGGCCTGGGTGAAGCGGAAGATGTTGTCGATGAACAGCAGCAGGTCCTGGCCCTCCACGTCGCGGAAGTACTCGGCAATGGTCAGACCGGTCAGGGCGACGCGGGCGCGCGCCCCCGGCGGCTCGTTCATCTGGCCGAAGACCAGTGCGGTCTTCTCCAGAACCCCCGATTCCTTCAGTTCATGATAGAGGTCGTTGCCCTCGCGGGTGCGCTCGCCTACGCCGGCGAAAACCGAGAAACCGCCATGTTTCATGGCGATGTTGTTGATCAGTTCCATGATGACGACCGTCTTGCCGACGCCGGCGCCGCCGAACAGGCCGGCCTTGCCGCCCTTGGGGTAAGGTTCGATGAGGTCGATGACCTTGATGCCGGTTTCCAACACGACGTTGGCCGGCGTGACGTCCTTGACGTCCGGGGCCGGCTTATGGATCGGCCACCGCTCCGTCACCTCCACCGGACCCAGGCCGTCGATCGGTTCGCCCAATACGTTGAACATCCGTCCCAGGCTGGCGCGCCCCACCGGCACGGAGATGGGGGCGCCGGTATCCAGGACCTCCATGCCCCGCATCAGGCCGTCCGTCGAGGCCATGGCGATGCAACGCACCACGTTGTCGCCCAGGTGCTGGGCCACCTCCAACGTTAGAACGCCATCCTGGCCGCCCACCGAATGCTTGACCTGCAGGGCATTGTAGAGGGCCGGCAACTCGCCGGCCGGGAACTCGCAGTCCACCACCGGACCGATTACCTGCGTGATCCTTCCCGCGTTCGCCACGTGACTACCTCCTTGCAGGGCTGCAACCGCCCTACGCCTTCATCGCCTCGGCCCCGCCCACGATCTCGGAAATCTCCTTCGTGATGCTCGCCTGGCGGATGCGGTTGTATTCCAGGGTCAGGGTCTCGATGAGCTCCTGGGCGTTTTTCGACGCCGCGCCCATGGCCCGCATTCGAGCCGCGTGCTCACTGGCCTTGGCCTCCAGCAGGGCCTGATAGACCTGGTTCTTGACCAGCTTGGGCAGCAGGTCCTGAAAAAGCTTCTCCGCCGACGGGACGAAGATGAAGGACGAGGCCCTGGCCTCCTTTTCCTCCTTCTCGGCCCTGATCGGCAGGATCTCAACCTCGTTGGGCCGCTGGCTGAGGGCCGAGCGGAACTCGGTGTACACCAGGCGCACCGCCCTGGCTTTGCCCTCCAGGAAGAGGCCCATCAGCGTGTCGGCGATCTCTTCGGCCAAGGCGTAGCGCGCCTCTTCGCCGATGTTTACGAAACTGCCGAGCACCTCGACGCTCCGGCGCCGGAAGTGCTCGAGGCTCTTGCGGCCCACGGCCACCACGGCGGTCTCCGCGCCGGCGTCGCGCATCGACGTGGCCCCGGCACGGATGACGTTCACGTTGTAGCTGCCGGCCAAGCCCCGGTCAGCGCTGATGACGCAGTAGACCACCTTCCCCTCCTTGGGTTCCACCAGGAGGGGGTGGGAGATGTCGGCGCCGCTGCGCGCCAGGCGGCGCAGTGCCCGGCCCAAACGCTCAGCGTAAGGACGGGCCGCCATCGCTCTTTCCTGGGCCTTGCGCAGCTTGGCCGCCGCCACCATCTCCATGGCCTTGGTGATCTTCTTCGTGTTCTGGACCGCACGGATCCGGCGCTTTACGTCCCTCGCGCCCGCCAATCAAACCACCCGCCGTTTTATCGGGTCCCGTAAGCCTTCGGCCTGCGGGATGTTCAGGATGCCTTCTCGCCGAACTGCAGGTGCCTGCCCGTAAACTCAGCCTTGAAGGTTTCGATGGCATCCTTCAGC
>DYIH01000002.1:0-9078 GCA_020723785.1 Thermaerobacter marianensis | reverse complement strand
CGACTGGGACAGGGCGTCGTCCAGAGCCTTCTTCTCGCGGATGCTCTGCAACACCTGCGGCCGCTCGCGCCGGAGGAAGTCCAGGTAAGACGCCTCGAAGCGGCGGACCTGGTCCACGGGGATATCGTCCAGGAACCCGTTGACACCGGCGAAGATGCTGGCCACCTGCTCCTCGAAGGGCATCGGCTGGCGCTCGCCCTGCTTCAGCAGCTCGACCATGCGCTGGCCGCGGGCCAAACGCGCCTGGGTCGCCTTGTCGAGGTCGCCGCCGAACTGGGCGAAGGCCTCCAGTTCGCGGAACTGGGCCAGGTCGAGGCGCAGGCGTCCGGCCACCTGCTTCATCGCCTTGGTCTGAGCGTTACCGCCGACGCGGGAGACCGACTTGCCGACGTCGATGGCCGGTCGCACGCCGGCATAGAAAAGGTCCGACTCCAGGAAGATCTGGCCGTCGGTGATCGAGATCACGTTGGTCGGGATGTAGGCCGAGATGTCGCCGGCCTGCGTCTCGATGAACGGCAGCGCCGTAAGGCTGCCGCCCCCGTACTCTTCGGACAGCCGCGCCGCCCGCTCGAGGAGCCGCGAATGCAGGTAGAAGACATCGCCCGGGAAGGCCTCGCGGCCCGGCGGCCGACGCAGGAGCAAGGACAGCTCGCGGTAGGCCCAGGCCTGCTTGGACAGGTCGTCGTAGATACACAGCACGTCCCTGCCCTGCTCGTACATGAAATACTCGCCCATGGCGCAACCGGAGTAGGGGGCGATGTAGAGGAGCGGGGCCGGCTGGGCGGCCGTCGCCGAGACGACGATGGTGTAGTCCATGGCGCCGTGCTTCTCCAGGGTTTCAACGATGCCGGCGACCGTGGAGGCCTTCTGGCCTATGGCCACGTAGATGCAGATGACCCCCGTGCCCTTCTGGTTGATGATGGTATCCACCGCGATGGAGGTCTTGCCCGTCTGCCGGTCGCCGATGATCAGCTCCCGCTGGCCGCGCCCGATGGGGATCATGCTGTCGATGGCCTTGATCCCGGTCTGCAGCGGGACGTTGACCGACTTCCGCTGGATGACGCCGGGGGCCGGCGACTCGATCGGACGGAACCTGGCCGTCTCGATGGGACCCTTACCGTCGATGGGCTGGCCCAGGGGATTCACTACCCGGCCCAGCAACGCCTCGCCCACCGGCACATCCATGATGCGGCCGGTGCGCCGCACCTCGTCCCCCTCCTTGATATCGGTGAAGGGGCCGAGGATGATGACGCCGACGTTGTCCTCCTCCAGGTTGAAGGCGACGCCGAAGACACCGTTTGGGAACTGTACCAGCTCGCTGGCCATCACCGACTCCAGGCCGTAGACACGGGCCACGCCGTCGGCGATCTGCACGACCTTGCCGATCTCGTCGAGCTTCAGTTCCCCCTCGAACTGTTCTATCTGTTGACGAATGATGTAGCTGACCTCTTCTGGCCGCACACCTGCCGTACCGACACCCACGCCGAGTTCACCTCTTCCCCGTTGCTCGTCCCCAACCGGTCGCGAGCGGGCTGGGGACCTCAACTCTTACCCCCGCCAGGCCTGGCGGCCCGTCGGGCAACACCTTCCTATCCGTCCGGATTGCCGCCGTCCGCTCCCGCGGTTCTGATGGCGCCTTCCTTCAGGGTCTCCTTCATGCGGGAGAGCCGCCCACGCAGGCTGCCGTCGATGCGTCGGTCGCCCATCTTCAACAGCAGCCCCCCCAGGATGGACGGATCCACCGCAACCCTCAGGTTGACCTGTCTGCCGGTGATCTCCTGCAACCGGCTGCGCAGGTCACCGATCACTTTCTCGTCCAAGGGCCGGGCCGCAACCGCCTCGGCCTCGATGACGTTACGGGCGTCGTTCACCAGCCGCCGGAACTCGGCCAGAATCGCCTCCAGCTGCCGCTCGCGCTTCTTGACCACCAGCAACTTCAACAAGCGCAGGGTGACCGGCGCCAGCCGGTCGTAGAAAAGGTCCTGGATCATGCGCTGTTTGTGCTCTACGGATATGAGCGGATGGAAAAGAGCCTTCCGCATGGCCGGCTCCTGCTCCATGGCGGCCAGCACAGCGGCCAGGTCGGCTTCCAAGCGGTCCAGATTGCCATGATCCCGCCCGCTATCGAACAAGGCCTGGGCGTAACGCCGCGCAACGGTCTCGTTCATCACCGGGCTTCGCCTACCTGGGCAACGAACTCACGTGCCAGCCGGTTGTGATCCTGGTCATCGAGGCTGCGGCCGAGAACCTTGCCGGCCACCTCGATGGCCAGATCCGCCACCTGATCGCGCAGTTCGGCCATGGCCTCTTCCTTTTCCCGCTGGATGCTGGCCTGAGCCCGCTCCAGGATGGCGGCCGCTTCGGCCTGCGCTTTTTCCGTCAAATCGTTATGCATTTCCTCAGCCTTCCGCGTGGCCTTGGAGATGATCTCGTCGGCGCGCCGCTGGGCCTCGGCCAAACGCCGTTCGAACTCCTCCTTCATGCGAACGGCCTCTTCACGGGCGTTTTCCGCCCGGGATAGGTTCTCCGTGACTTCCCGCTCGCGGTCCTCGAGGATGCCCAGGATGGGCCTCCACAGGAACTTCCTGAGCAGGAGGAACAGGACGACGAAGTTGATAAGAGACCACAGAAGCATGGCCGGGTTGATTTCCAAAGGGGCTCCCCCCCAATTTCACCCCACCGAGCCTCCGACTCGGTGGGGACCCCATTGTCTGTCTCCGCCCCCATCAGACCTTCAGGGCCTGATGGACACTTCATTCCACAGTTCGCGGCCCGCCGGCCCTGCGGCCTGGCGTATACCACCGCGCCGGCCGGGAGAGGAGCCCGCGCCAAACGGGCCGCCTCTCCCGAACCCCGCAGGCCTGTTCACGCGGCCTTCACGAAGAGAATAATGAAAGAAATGACCAAGCCGTACAGGGCCAGAGCTTCCAGGAAGCCGAGACCGATGAACATCATGGTCCGCAGGTCACGCAGCGCCTCCGGCTGCCGCCACACGCCATCGAGCGCGGCCGCAACCACCAAGCCCTGCGCGATGCCGACACCCAGAGCCGGGAGTCCAATGGCCAATGCCGCAGCGATAAAGTCCACCCGTTTCCCCCTCCTTTCCCGGTATAACCCCCCACCGGGTTGCCAACCCGGCGGGGACCCCGAATCTTGAGGCGCAAGAAATCCCCGCCGCTGCCCGCCCCGCGCGGGAACACGCGCTAGTGGCTTTCAGCGGTGGCCGCGCCGATGTACACCGATGTCAGCGTGGTGAAGATAAAGGCCTGCAGGAACCCGAAGAAGACCTCCAAGCCCATGATCGGGATGGGGATGAACCAGGGAACGAGTGAGAGCAACACCCAAAGGACGGTTTCCCCACCGAAAATGTTGCCGAAAAGACGCAGGGCCAGGGACAACGGCCGGACCAGTTCCTCGACGATGTTCAACGGCAACAACCACGGGAACGGCTGCAGGAAATGGGCGAAGTAATGCAGCCCCTTCTCGCGGATTCCAGCGTAATGTGTCGCGAAAAAGGCGATCAGCGCCAGGGCGGCCGTCACGCTCAGCTCGGACGTCGGCGGCTTGAAGCCGGGCAGGTGCAGGACCGCGCCCGGCAGCAGGCCCATGTAGTTGGAAATGATGATGAAGAAGAAAAAGGTTCCAAGCAGGGGAAGGTAGCGGATGGCCTTTTCCCGGCTGCCGATGGACGGGGCGACGACACTGTCGACGATGAAGTTGACGGACACTTCGATCGCCGCCTGCAAGCGCCCCGGGATCCGCTGCAGACGGCGGGTCGCCAGCGCAGCCAGGAGGACGAGCAGGGCCATCACGAACCACTCGGTGATGACCGGGCTGGTGACGTCCAACCCGAAGAGTTGAAAGAGGGGCTGCGCCTTGGCCACCGGCCCGGTGTGCCCGGCCTCGGCCGCTAACAGGAACCCGTTCATCGCTTCCAACGAACCTCCCTCGCCACTCGCCGACGTCCCTGGCGGGCCGCCCGGTACTGCCAGACTGTGAACACACCGGTGGCCACCAGCAACCCGGTCACCGCGCCGACGATGGGTCCGAAAGCGGCCCGACCGCGGGGGTGTCCCGTGACCCACCAGGCCAGGAAAAGGGCCAGTGCGTCCAACATCAGGCGGACGGCGCACCCGCCCAGGAACCGGGCCACGATCCCCGCGCTTTTCTGCGAGCCGACGCGGCCAACCGCCCACAGCAGGATGTACTGGTTCAACCCGCCGATCACCAAGCCCAAGGCCAACCCGATGATAGCCGCCTTCATGCGTTACCGTCCCCTTCGAGGTCGTCAACCTGACGCTCTTTAGCTTGCCCAGGTTGGTCCGGTCGGCGGTTTCCGTCATCATCGGGATTCCGTTTGGACCGGTTGGACCCCCGCGAGGGGGACTGGCGATCGGCCTCGGCCAGGATGTCCTTGATCAGCAGGCGCAGGTTGGCCACGACCACCAGGATCACCAGCACCGCCAAAAACAGCGGCGTGGTCCCGAAGCGCCGGTCCAGCCAAGCGCCGCCCCGCACCGCCAGGTACAGGGTGATGGCGGTGGTCAGGCCGTGGCTGAAGAGCAGGCTGAGAAAGGCATAGCTGCCGTTACCCAAGAACCCACCCTCAAGTCGGGGTCCCCGCCCCGGGCCACCCCACGGTCGTCAACCGCCGGGGCAGCAGGCCGGGCCTGGCAGGTATCCCGGTGACGGGCCGAGCCAACCTAGGCTCTATTCGCGACGTCTGGCGCTTTCCCTGCCGAGCTGTGAAAAAAATCTCAAGCCAAGCCATGGCTAACCCGCCCAAGGGTGTATTATACCTGAAACTTTTCCGGTTGTGCTAGTCCTAAAGTATCCCTTTTTGAAAGGATGGCCCGCAGGATTCTCCGGGCCGCCCGCCCATCGCCGTAGGGGTTGACCGCTCGCGCCATGCGGCTGTATGCCGCAGGGTCAGTGAGGAGGGTTGTGACGGCGTGCACAATCCGTTCCCGGTCGGTGCCGGCCTGGAGGACGGTACCCGCCGCCAGTGCCTCGGGCCGCTCGGTCGTGTCGCGCAGGAGCACGACCGGTTTCCCCAGGGAGGGAGCCTCCTCCTGGAGGCCGCCCGAATCGGTGATGATCAGGTAGGAACGGGCCATCAGGTTGGCCCAGTCGGGGTAGGACAGCGGCGGCAGCAGGTGCACCCGCGGTTCGCCGCACAGGATGCGCTCCACCACACCGGCCACCTGCGGGTTGCGGTGGACGGAATAGATCAGATCCACGTCCGGGTGCCGGCGTACCACATCGCGCAGGGCCAGGCAGATGTCCTCCATCGGACGGCCCCAGTTCTCGCGGCGGTGGGCCTCCACGGCCAACACCCGGCGGCCGTTGAAGTCCATTGCGGCGAGTAAGGGATGGGTGAAGCGGTAATCATCGCGCACGGTCCCCAGGAGGGCGTCGATGGCCGTGTTCCCGGTGACATGGATGGCCTCCGCCGGCACCCCTTCCGCCAGCAGGTTTTCCCGGGCCACGTCCGTCGGGGCGAAGTGCAGGTCGGCGAGGACGCCGGTGAGGTGCCGATTGATTTCCTCGGGGAATGGCGAATACTTGTTGCGGGTGCGCAGCCCGGCCTCGACGTGGCCCACCGGGACCCGCCGGTAGAAGGCCCCCAGGGCGGCGGCGAAGGTGGTGGTGGTGTCGCCGTGCACCAGAACCAGGTCCGGCCGCGCCTCGTCGTAAACGCGCACGACACCTTCCAGCGCCCGCGCGGTGACGCCCTCCAGCGTTTGACCGGCCTGCATGATATTGAGGTCGTAATCGGGTTGAATGCCAAAGTGGTCGAGGACCTGGTCCAGCATCTCGCGGTGCTGGGCCGTGACCAGCACCAGGGAGTCGACGGCCGGGTGGGCGGCGAGGGCCTGCACCACGGGGGCCATCTTGATGGCCTCCGGACGCGTGCCGAAGACGCTCATCACCCGTATCCGCTCCGGCATGGGCCTCAGGAACGGAACCCTTTCTTACCCCGTCCCGCGGCGCTCCACGGGACCGGGCGGTCCGCCGGTGCCTCCGGGAACCTGGATTCGGTGTGAACCCCGATCACCTCGGTCCCGGTGCCGGTCGGGAGCATGCCCACCTTGCGCGCCAGGAAATACAGGGAGAAGGCGACGAAGGCCAGGATCGCCAGGGCCAGGCTCGTGCTGACGCCGGTGATGGCCAGGGCGCTCACGCCCAGCCAGCCGCTGGCCAGATACATGACCAGGACGGCATCGCGCTGATTGAGGCCCAGGTTGAGCAGGCGGTGGTGCAGGTGTTCCTTGTCGGCCTCGCCGATGGGCCGGCCGCCCCGCCAGCGCCGGATGATGGCCAGGGCCGTGTCCAGGATGGGCAGGCCCAAGGCCAGCAACGGCACGACCAGTGCCACGGCGGCGGGGCTCTTGAGCGTTCCTTCGACCGAGACGGCCGCCAGCGCGTAACCCGCGAACATCGATCCGGCGTCGCCCATGAATATCTTGGCCGGGTTGAAGTTATAGGGCAGGAAGCCGAGGACCGCCCCCGCCAGGGCCGCCGCCAGGAGGGCGGAAGCCGGGGGCTGATGGGTCTGCAGGGCCGAAACCAGGAGGGTCACCGCGGCGATGGAGGAGATTCCCGCCGCGAGGCCGTCCAGCCCGTCGATGAGGTTGATGACATTGGTGACCGCCACGACCCATACAATGGTGACGGGCACGGCCCACCATCCCAGGATGATGGATCCGACAAGGGGGATGTTGAGCGTCTCGATCTGCACCCCGAACACGACCAGGAACAGGGCGCCGGCCACCTGGCCCAGCAGCTTCACCCAGGGCCTCAGCCGCAGGTAATCGTCGGCGATGCCGAAGATGACGATGAACACCCCGCCCAGCAGGATGCCCTGGATCGGCCGCTGGCCGAGACCGAAGGCATAGGCGCAGGCGGCGGCGAAGCCAAGGAAGATGGCCACGCCTCCCAGGAGCGGCACCGGCTGCTTGTGCACGCTGCGGGCGACCGGACGGTCCAGAGCCCCGAGCCGGAAGGCCAGCCGGCGCACCACCGGGGTCAACCCGATGGAAACGGCGGCGGCGACCAGGAGAGCGCCCCAGTACCCGCTCAAAAGATCACCCCTGCCTTGCGGCGGTTGATGTGAAACCAATCGCGGCTGCCTCGTGAAGAGTCGCGTCCAACGCCGACCATGACTCCCGAAGGGCGTCGTGGTCGGCGCGGCAACAACGCGGAACAAGGCGCCGCGGATGCGAACCGCGCCGTAAGCATTGTAAACCTCGTACAGTCAAGCGTCAATTGAAGGTCCGTCGGCATCGGAACCGCCGGCGTCGGCCGGAGCCGGATCGAGTTTCAGGTAGCCTTTGCGGATCAGTTTCTCGACGTGGGCCTTGAGAGCGGCATCGACATCGATTCCGCTCTCCTCCTCCAGGACGAACATCATCGTCACCGCCGTCTGGGCCACGTCCAACAGTTCCCGGCTGATGGCCCCCGCCACCTCCCGGGCGTCCAGCCGCGTCTTCTCCCCGCTCAGCGCACGGAACTTGCCGATGGCCTCGCTCAGCTCCCCGGCCTCCTCCATCAGCTTGAGCGCCGTGGATTCCAGCGTGGGCGACAGGTTGTTCAGCCTGGGCAGGGCGATGGTCTTCATCCGCATAACCTACGCCTCCTGGATCAGCGTGAACCCGTCCGATGCTTCCAGGGCGCGGAACAGCTCAACCCCGCCGCGCCGGAGCACCTCTGCCGAATGCCCGTCGGGGTAGTCGGCGGCATACACGACCCGCACCACCCCCGCTTGCACCAGGGCCTTGGCGCAGTGGATGCAGGGGAAATCGGTGCAAAAGAGGGTCGCGCCGGCGCTGGTCTGACCGCTGGCCGCGCACTGCAGAAGGGCGTTCATCTCGGCGTGGACGGCGCGGATGCAGTGGCCGTTCTCCATCAGGCACCCGACGTCGTCGCAGTGGGCGTCGCCCCGGACGCTTCCGTTATAGCCCGTGGCGATCACACGCTCGTCCCGCACCAGCACCGCGCCGACGCGCCGGCGGGGGCACGTGCCCCGTGTGGCCACCAGTCGGGCCATGCGCAGGAAGTAGGCGTCCCAGCCCGGGCGGCCGCGATCCGCCATCCCCGGTCCTACCCCCCGCACCCGTAATAGACATCCTCGATGCCCCGTATCTTGGCCACGCGCCGTGCGTGGCGGTCACCGGCGAACCCGGTGCGCAGCCAGGTCTCCACGACCGCACGGGCGTGGCCCTGGCCGATGACCCGCTCTCCCAGGCACAGGACGTTGGAATCGTTGTGCTCCCGGGTCGCCTGGGCGGAGAAGACGTCGTGGCAGAGGGCTGCGCGCGCCCCCGGAACCTTGTTGGCGGCGATGGACATGCCGATGCCGGTGCCGCATACCAGGATCCCCCGGTCGAACCCGCCAGCGGCCACCTTTTCCGCCACCACCCGGGCGTAATCCGGGTAATCCACCGAATCTTCCGAATGGGCGCCAAAATCCTCGTATTCAATCCCCAGTTCCTCAAGCCATCCCTTGATGGCCTCTTTCAAATGGAACCCTCCGTGGTCGGCTCCCAGCGCCACGCGCACGCCAAACCCTCCCCGCGTCATCGGTGCGCCGCCGGCCCCGCCACCCGCCGTCAGGGACGCCCGGCGGCCCCCATGCGATCCAGTATGGCTGCGATGACCCGCTCCAGTTCGTCCGCGACCTGCCGGTAAACGGCCACGGGCTGGCCAATGGGATCGGCGACGTCGATATCAGAAAACAATACCTTCGACCCGCCGGCGCCTTCTTCCTCCCGGAGCGAAAAAAGGCCATATTCCTTCAAAGCAAAGACCTTGCCCCTGGCGTCGGGGGCCAGCCCCAGGACGACGGCCTTGTGGGACACCGTCATCGTCAGAACCAGGTCGGCCGCCGCCACCTGTTCGGCGTCCAGCAGCCGGGCCGCGTGTCCCCGCAGGTCGATGCCACGCTCCTTGAGAGCGATCACGGCTTCCGCCGAGGCCGGCTCCCCGGTCCTGGCGGCGATCCCTGCGGAACTCGCCGTCACGGCCAGGCCGCGCTCCGCGGCCAGGACCCCCGCCAGGGCCGCGGCCATCGGGCTG
>DYIH01000242.1:805-2761 GCA_020723785.1 Thermaerobacter marianensis | reverse complement strand
GAGCGCGACGGACAGGAGGAAGGCGCCGGCGGTCACCGCCGCCACGGCGCCGCGGTGCGCCAGCGCCCACACCAGGAGCCCCCGATACCTGGCCTGCACCCGCCCCATCACGCCCGCCCACCGGGCCCGCAACCGGACGATGCGCCCGGCCCGGCCGCCCCCGCCGCGCGCCGCCTGCGGCCTTAGCCAGCGCGAGGCCAGCATCGGCGTGAGGGTGAAGGAGACGAACAGGGAGAACAGGGTGGCGAAGACGACGGTCAGCCCGAACTGCCGGAAGAACTGCCCGACCATCCCGCTCATGAAGGCGATGGGGCCGAACACCGCCACGTCGGAGAAGGTGATGGCGACGGCCGCCAGGCCGATCTCCGCCCGGCCGTCCAGGGCGGCCTGCACCGGGCTCTTGCCCATCTTGAGGTGGCGGTGGATGTTCTCCAGCACGACGATGGAGTCGTCGACCAGGATGCCCACCGCCAGCGCCAGCCCCAGCAGCGAAACGACGTTGAAGGTGAAACCCGCGAAATACATCATCATGAAGGTGGCGATCACCGACGTGGGAATGGCCAACATGGCGATCAGGGTTGAGCGCCACTCCCGCAGGAAGAAGAGCAGCACGATCCCGGTCAGGATAACCCCCTCGATCAGGGTCTGCATGGTGCTGTCCAGGGACTGCCGCACGAACACCGACGCGTCCCGGGTCACGGCGAGTTCCATGCCGGGCGGGAGTTCCTTCTCCAGCCTGCGGAGCTCCTTGCGGACCGCCGCCACCGTGGCCACCAGGTTGGCGTCGCTCTGCTTCTTGACGAGGATGCCCACCGCCGGCTTGCCGTCGTACCTGCTCTCCAGCCTCACCTCCTTTAACCCGTCCCGCACGTCGGCCACATCCCCGAGGCGCACCGCGCCGCCCGACGGGAGGAGGATCAGGAGTTCCCGGATGTCGTCGAGGCCGCGGAACTCGCCCAGAACGCGGACGTCGTATTCCCGTCCGCCGCGCCCGAACCCACCGCCCGGCACGTTGAGGTTTTCCAGCCCAAGCCGCGCGACGATGCTCCCGAGGGACAGGCCGTAGTGCTCCAGCTTGGCCTTGTCCACCTCGACCCGGATCTCCCGCTCCCGGCCGCCGACGATGTCGACCTCCCCGACGCCGGGCACCTGCTGCAGGCGCTCCTTGACCCGGTCCTTGGCGAAGGCGTGGGCCTCGGCCAGCGACCGCTTGCTGGAAAGGGCCAGGTTGAGGATCGGGTCGGCGCCGATGTCGAACTTCTCGATGCGGGGGCTCACGATATCTTTCGGGAGTCGGGCCCGTATGGCATCGACCTTGCGCTGCACGTCGATGGCGGCGACGTCGGCGTCGGCGTCGGTGGAGAACTCGATGACGGTCAGGGCCACGCCCTCCGCGGCCCGCGAGGTGATCCTCTTCACCTTGCCGACCGTCGAGACGGCTTCTTCGATGGGCTTGACGACCTGGCTTTCGACCTCTTCGACCCCCGCGCCGGGGTATGCCGTGATGACGGTGACGTAGGGCATGTTCGTCCTCGGGAACAGGTCGGCGCCCAGCCGCGACCAGCCCACCAGCCCCAGCACGACGAAGAACAGGATGACCATCGACATCGCGGCGGGCCGCCTCACCGCCATTTCGGTTATCCGCATGGCACGCACCCCCCGCTCGTCGATCCGGGCCGCCGCGGGCCGGTCAGCCTTCGGCGCGCCGGATGCCGCGCCACAGGATGCCGGCCAACTCGGAGGCCCACTCCTTGGGCCGCACGTTGCCGGGGTCGATGAGCCACTCGAGGCTCAGGCCGTTCAATACCGCATTGAAAAAGACGGCCAGGACATATGGATTCCAGTCGGGGGCCAGGAGTTCGCTCTCCTGCAAGCGCCGCACGACGTCCGCCGCCTCCCCCATCGCCGCCCGGATGATGGCGCCCAGACGCTCCCGCACGGCCGGGTCGCGGCTGG
>DYIH01000242.1:0-795 GCA_020723785.1 Thermaerobacter marianensis | reverse complement strand
CGACGAACTCAAAGAAGAGAGCCATCCGGCCGGGGTCCTCCTGACAGGCAGCGAATTTGGCCTCCAGCCAGGCGGCGAGCGCCTTCTCCGGCGCCAGCGTGCCGAAATAACGCGCCACCTCGCCCGGCAGCTCCGAGATTTGCTGGCTGACGTGCTCCTGCAGCAGGGCGAGATACAGGTCGCACTTGCTGGAAAAATGCCAGTAGACCGCGCCCTTGGTCAGCCCCGCATCGGCCGCCACCTGGTCCAGGGTGGCTCCGGCGTATCCGTGTCGCGCGAAAACCCGGGACGCGGCCGCCAGGATGCGGGTGCGCGTGTCCGGATTGGACGCCCCGGTCACGGCCTGTTCCCGGGCCAGCATCGCCCTCAGATCCGCCTTGTTGCCGAGATGGCGCCGCGCCGTTGACGGGTGGACACCGGACGCCCTGGCCACGTCCGAAAGGGTGATCTGGTCCAGGGGCTTTTCACCGGCCAGACGGCGGGCCGCCGCCAGGATCTCTTCTCGCAAACTCATCGGGGCCACCCCCGGGGCCACAAACTGTGTAGAACTCAATTCACGTACCGCTTGGTATGCTTTCAGAGCATACTGTTTGTTCCAGGGCGTGTCAAGTCGGGGGACCGCTGAGCCATCCCCAGTTTTGGGGCCTTGAATTTATTCGTCAATTTCGGCAGGGACACCTTGGCGCGACAGGCTCATCATTAACCACAGTTATATTCCTGGTCTGCAAGCCCTTGCCGCGCAAGGCTTGCGCGACTCACGCCACAACCCTATGCATGACGGTAATATGCACCACA
>DYIH01000241.1 GCA_020723785.1 Thermaerobacter marianensis | reverse complement strand
CGGGTGGCCGGGGCCGGGGAAATAGAAGTTGTAGGCCTGCCCTTCGGGCACGTCACTCACGCGGACGATCGGCGTGCCCGGCGACTGGGGGGAGCGCTTGGGTCCCGAGCGTTCGGCCAGGCGTGCCAGGGCGGCCAGCGGCAGGCCCGCCAGTCCGGCTGTGACCGAGAAGGTGAAGAGCGTGTGCAGGAAGGCCCGGCGCGTCAGCCGGTGTTCCTCGTCCCGGTGGATGGACGTGATCAGCCGCCGGTATATACGGCGCAAACCAACCGCCTCCTCAATGGACCAGGCCCGGATCGTGGGGAGCAGGTCCTGCGTCGCCGGGGATCAGGCCCGTGTCGCCGGCGTATTCCGGGGCGTGGGATCCCGGGAAGTAGTCCGGGTCCTCCCCCAGGGCGACGTACGTGTGGGTTTCGATGACCGTCCCGCCGAAGTCCCAGCGGTTCTCCACCCGGCGGCCGCGCAGGAACGGCGTGTCCCGCTCCAGGTCGATGAAGCGCAGCGCCTCCGAGGGGCAGACCGAGGCGCACATCGGCGGCAGGTCCCGCGTCGTCCTTTCGTAGCAGAGGTCGCACTTGATCATCAGACGCGTGTCCATGTCGATCAGCGGGATGCCGAAGGGGCAGGCGTAGACGCAGTTGGCGCAGGCGATGCAGCGCTCTTTCAGCGCCGACATCACCACCCCGTTGGGGGCGATGGTGATCGCCTGCGTCGGGCAGGACCGGGCGCAGGCCGGGTCCTTGCAGTGCATGCAGATGATCGGGACGGTCTGCGCCGCCTTCTCGGGCTGGATCAGGTCGACAAAGGCCCGGCCGATGAAGCCGTGGTCCCCGCACTCGCGGCAGGCCGCCTCGCAGGCGTGGCAGCCGATGCAGCGGGCATAGTCAATGCACATGGCCAGCGCCATGCCGGTTCACCTCCCCGTCCGCCGGCCACTTCCCGTCAACGGACCGTTTCCCGTCCGCGGACCGGTTCCCGTCGATGGACCATTCCCCATCGCGCAGCCCCGGCCCGTCCGGGGGCCGCCGCGGCTCCGGGGGCGCGGTCTTCTCGATCCGGACGGCGGCCGCCTTCAGTTCCGGCATCCTGGAGATGGGGTCGAGGGACGGGATGGTCAGCAGGTTGGCGGCCAAGTCGTTCCCCCAGTGGTAGGGGATGAAGACCGTGTCCTCCCGGATCGTGGACGTCACCAGGGCGCGCAGGACCAGGCTGCCGCGCCGCGAGGCGACCCGCACCCAGTCCCCGGGTCCGATGCCGTACCGGGCGGCGGTCGCCGGGTGGATCTCGACGTACGGGTCCGGGGCCAGGTCGCGCAGGAAGGGGATGCGCCGCGTCTGGTTGCCGCTCAGGTAGTGGTAGACGACCCTCCCCGTCGTGTAGCGCAGCGGGTATGCGTCGTCCGGCGGTTCGGGCGGGCCCTGGTAGCCGACGGGGTGCATCACCGCCCGGCCGTCCGGCTTGTTGAACCGCTCGGTGTACAGGCGCGGCGTCCCGGGATGGTCCAGGGTGGGGCACGGCCAGAAGACGCCCCGCTGGGCCTCGATCTTCTCATAGGTGATGCCGTAGTAGTCGGCCGTGCCGCCCCGGCTGGCCAGGCGCAGCTCGTCGAATATCTCCCGCGGCGACCGGTACGGGAAGAGGTCCCCCTTCCCCAGCCGCCGGGCGATCTCGCTCATCAGCTGCCAGTCCGTCGGGACGTCCTCCGGGGGCTCCTGGGCCTTGTTGTGCTTGACGACCCGCCCCTCGATGTTGGCCGTTACGCCCTCGTCCTCCGCCCACATGGCCACCGGGAGGACGACGTCCGCCCGCCGCGCCGTCTCGGAGAGGAAGAAGTCGCTGACGGCGAGAAACTCCAGCCTGTCGACGGCCTCCTCGACGCGGTTGATGCTCGGCAGGCTGACGAGCGGGTTGGAGCAGAGCAGGTAGAGGCCCCGGATCTCCCCGCGCCCGATGGCCTCGAAGATCTCGACGGCGCTGTAGCCCGGCCCGGGGATGTCCTTCTCCTCCACCCCCCAGACGGCGGCCACGTGCCGCCTGGCCGCCGGGTCGTCGACGCGGCGGGCGCCCGGCAGCTGGTCGGCCTTCTGCCCGTGTTCCCGCCCGCCCTGGCCGTTCCCCTGGCCGGTCAGGGTCATCACCCCGCAGCCGGGCCGCCCGATCTTTCCCGTGGCCAGCGCCAGGTTGATCAGGGCGAGGACGTTGTTCGTGCCGGTGGCGTGGTGCTCGACGCCGCGGGCGTGCAGGATCATCGCCCGTTCCGCCCCGCCATAGAGGCGCGCCGCCGCCTCGATGTCGTCCCCGGGGACGCCGGTGATCTCCGCCGCCCGGTCCGGCGTCATCGGGCGGGCCGCCGCCAGCGCTTTCTCGAAGCCGGTCGTCCGGCCGGCGATGAAGCCCCGATCGAGGAAGCCCTCGTCCGCCAGCACGTTGAGCATGGCCAGGTAAAGGGCGGCGTCCGTGCCCGGACGCACCTGGAGGTGCAGGTGGCTGACCCTGGCGAGCTGGGTCTGACGGGGGTCGACGACGACCAGCCGCGTGTCCCGGTCGAGGGCCGTCCACAGGTAGACGATGCTGGTCGGGAACGTCTCGGTCATGTTGCTCCCGCAGACCATCAGGACGTCGGTCTCCAGGACGTCGGTGAACAGGCTGCCGGCCCGGTCGATTCCGAACGCCCTCACGTAGGCGGCCGCGGCGGACGACATGCACAGGCGCCCGTTGTAGTCGATGTGGCGGGTGCCCAGGGCCAGGCGGGCGAACTTCCCGG
>DYIH01000240.1 GCA_020723785.1 Thermaerobacter marianensis | reverse complement strand
GAGTGTGAGAATCCTGACCTGCGCCTTGGTCAATTACCGTGAGCAGCTACACCAATGGCCATCGCCTACCTTGGGCGAAAGGGACAGATCACCATACCGAAGGATGCACGGCGGGCCTTTGACCTCCACGAGAGGGACGGTCTGCTGGTGACGGTTGAAGGGGATCGGATCGTCCTGCGCCCCGTCAGACGGAAGCGTTCGCTTCCCGGCTTCAAGGGGGTTTTCTCTGGACGCCTTCCCTTTCAGGGGCACGATGCTGAAAGGGAGGAGATGGAGAAGGGGGTCGCTGAAGAGGTGCAGGCCAAAGGGGGCCGGCGGAGGGGGGGCGCGTGAGAGAGGTCCAGGTGGACGCCGACATCATCCTCAGACTCCTGACCGGCGATCCGCCGGAGATGGCCGAGGCGGCTGTGCAATTCTTCGCCCGGGCCGAGGCCGGAGAACTCACCCTGCACCTGTCCTGCTTCACCGTGGCTGAAATCGTCTGGACCCTGGAACGCGCCTTCAAGGTCGCTCGCGCGGATATCGCCTCGGAGCTGATGGAGTTCCTGTCCTCGCCCGCGTTGTTGGTTGAAGACCGCTCCACGGTGTTGGAGGCGCTCGCCCGGTACGGCGACCTGAACGTCAGCTTCGGCGACGCGATGGTGGCCGCGGAGATGGGCCGGGTTGGCCGGCGCGTCATCGTGTCCTATGATCCGGACTTCGATTGGATTCCCGAGCCATAGGGCCTGGCCGCCGTCGGGTCTCTTGGTTCCAGCCGTGGCCATTCAACTGGATCGGGCGGCTCCCGCCGCGCCGCCGCCGGGGTGGGGGCCGGGCTGGATAAGCGGGTGGGGCGCGGCACCGGCCGGGCGAGTGCGGCGAATGGGGCCGCCCCTTTACGAGGTTGCTGCCGACAGGGCCGCTTGAAAGCCGGAACAGGCGTTTTATTGACAGACGGCATATGGTAAAATAAGGTTGGCAAGGCCAAGCCCCGGATTCGGGCACATCCCCTCCCGCCGCGGGGCATGCGGCGGCCGGAGAACCGGCAGGGAGGGGGTGGGAGTGGACGTGGACGGGGTGTTCCTGTACGTTCCAACGGCTGTTGTTGTCGCGTTTCTTGGAGTATTCGTCACCTGGCTCCGTAAAAAGAAATAACGCGCCCGCAAAGGCGCGCTATTTCTCCACGTAACACTTTTCCCGGTCGCCGCATGCGGCTTTCCCGGTGGGCGCCTGTTACCAGCAGGCGCCTTCTGCTTTGATTATTATGCCATCGGACCGGGGATGTCAATTCGAAAATGCGTGAGGGCGCTCCGGGGAAGGTGGAGTCTGCTGGCCCCCTGATCGAGTAAAGGAAATCCCGCTTCGATGTTGTCTTTCACGCCGGCACCCCCGTGGCATTCTACGGAGAATGCCGCCCCGGGGGTGCCGTGTCAGGAGCCTTCGCTTATTTGCCCGCGATCTGCGGGCCCAGTGCGCCCTCCAGCAGGGTCAGGATGGCCCGGTCGTCTCCAAGGTAGAGGGCGATCACCTTGCCCGCTCTGAAAAAGTGGGGAGGCGCAACCCAGGTGATCATGCTGACCGAGCCGTCCGCACCGACTGAGCTGCCGTCGGGGGTGATGCCTTTAGCGGCGGCTTCGGCGGTGGCGTTGTCGGTGAACTCGAAGACCTGGACGCTGGAGCCGTTCACGGTGACCATCTGTCCTCTCACTGGGAAGAAAGGCTGTTCCACCTCGCCCGCGGGGGCGACTGTGGCGCCGACGCCCCGCAGGTGGTCCATCAGGCTGACGACGTCCCGGACCGGCCCGCCGTGGGATGTTGCTGCGGGCGGCGGGGATCGGTGATCGTCGGTTTGCCGCACCCGGCGGCCGGCAAGGCCGTGAGCAGCACAAGGGCCAAGGGCAACAAGCGTTTACGGTTCATGGTGAGTCCCCTTTACCGTCAGTTTGGAGAAGCTGCACCTCTATAGACGGTTCCATCGGGGAAAACGCTCCCTGCCCACTTATGCGAGCGCCTCCTTCACCGCCGCGGACGCCTGGGTCCAGGCGTCGCCGCCTTTCTCCGCCAGGATGGCGCGCAGAGCCGCTTTTTCCCTGGGGGCCAACCCGTCCAGACGCACCCGGACGTTCATGGCGGAGCCCATGTCGTTGACGTGGGCGGCCAGGTTCTTATAGCCGATGCGGGCCTCCCGGTCATCTCGCTGGCGACGAGGCCGTTCAGGCCGCGGCCGCCGGCGCCGTTAGGGCCGACGCCCGCCCAGACCACCCAGTAGCGCCGGCCGTGTGGCACCTGGGCCGGGAAGCTGTCCCGCGTCGGCGAGGCGGTCAGGAATTGGCTTCTCATGGTTTGGATTCTACCCCATCGGGCGCCGTGCCCAGCCGAAAGAGCCTTGCACCCAAGTGTTCGAAAAACGTGGCCATCTCCGTCTCGGATATGGGGATGCGCAGATCCGGTCCGATGTCCCGCAGGATGGCCGGGGTTTCCTCAGCGATCATGTGCAGTTTCTCACCGGCGTACATGAGGTCGTCCAGCAGCGCTTCGCGCTCTCTGGCCAGATGATAATCCGCCACGAACCGCTCCGGGGATTCCCGGTACAATACGAAGCAGTCCACGGCGTCCTTCGGCGCTCCCCGGGAGATCAGGGCGCAGATTTTGTTGGGGCCGGCGTTGTCCAGCCGGTCCACCAACACGGGTACCCGGTCGATCCGTACCGTGGGGCGAGGTTCCCGGTTGGATAAGGGGTCGACGACGAAGTCCATCTTGATGCCGTCGACGACGCAGGAGAAGAAATGGG
>DYIH01000239.1 GCA_020723785.1 Thermaerobacter marianensis | reverse complement strand
GCCGTAGCGAAGCTCACCGGCATCTGGGTGAGGAAGCGTTCGATGATCTTGTCACGGTCGATCCCGATGACACCATCGGAGGGGCCGGTCATGCCGGCATCGGTGATGTAGGCGGTTCCATTGGGGAGAATCCGTTCGTCGGCCGTTTGGACATGGGTGTGTGTGCCGAGAACGGCCGCCGCCCGCCCGTCCAGGTACCAGCCCATGGCCACCTTCTCCGACGTGGCTTCGGCGTGGAAGTCGACGAGGATCGCGTCCGCCTCGCGCTCCAGCTCCTCGATCCAGCGGTCGGCCGTCCGGAAAGGACACTCCAATTGGACGGGCAAAAAGACACGGCCCAGCAGGTTAAGGACGCCGACGCGCACGCCGGCGCGCGTCGGCACCACCAGGCCGCCCCGCCCGGGGGCGTCGGGATAGTTGGCCGGGCGCAACAGCCGGTCCAGGGTGTCGATGGCGGGGATGAGGTCCTTCTGGTCCCAGGCGTGGTCGCCAAGGGTGATGACGTCCACTCCCGCCTCACGCAATTCTCTGACCACCGCCGGGGTGATACCGGCCCGGCCGGCCGCGTTCTCGCCGTTGGCCACCGTCAAATCGATGGCTTCTTCGGCGATCAGGCGGGGAAGGTGCTTCCGCACCATGTCGCGGCCGGCCCGGCCCATGACGTCCCCGATGAACAGGATGTTCACGTTTTCCTCCGGTTTCCGGGACCCGATGGCTCGTTTCCGGGGACCCGAGGGTCGCTGGGTCCGGTGGGGCAATCGCCGTCAGGGCGCTCCCTACCGGGCGAATTCCACCGCCCGCGTCTCGCGGATCACGGTCACCTTGATCTGGCCCGGGTACTGCATCTCGTCCTCGATGCGGCGGGAGGTTTCCTTGGCGATGCGGTAGGCCTCCACGTCATCCACCTGCTCCGGCTTGACGATGATGCGAATCTCCCGCCCCGCCTGGATGGCGTAGGTCTTTTCCACTCCCTTGAAGGAGCCGGCGATCTCCTCCAGCTTCTCCAGCCGCTTGATGTAGCTTTCCAGGGTCTCGCGCCGGGCGCCGGGCCGCGCCGCCGAAAGGGCGTCGGCCGCGTTCACCAGCACCGCCTCCACCGAACCGGCCTCGTACTCGCCGTGGTGGGAGCACATGGCGTTGATGACCGCCTGCGATTCGCCGTAGCGGCGCAGGAGATCCATGCCGATGTTGACGTGAGTGCCTTCCTGGTCGTGGTCGACCGCCTTGCCGATGTCGTGCAGCAGGCCGGCGCGGCGCGCCACGTCCACGTCGACCCCGAGCATGGTTGCCATCAGGGCCGCCAGGTGCGCGACCTCGATGCTGTGCTTGAGAACATTCTGGCCGTAGCTGGTGCGGTATTTGAGCCGCCCCAGGAGGCGCATCAGCTCAGGGTGCAGGCCGGGCACGCCGGCCTCGACGCAGGCCTGTTCACCCGCCTGGCGGATGATGTTGTCCACCTCGCGGTTGGCCTTATCTACCATTTCCTCGATGCGCGCGGGGTGGATGCGGCCGTCTGCCACCAGCTTCTCCAGAGCCAGACGCGCCTTTTCGCGCCGCACCGGATCGAAGGCGGAGATGACCACCGCCTCAGGTGTGTCGTCGATGATCAGGTCCACCCCTGTGAGGGCCTCGAAGGTGCGAATGTTGCGGCCCTCGCGGCCGATGATGCGCCCCTTCATGTCGTCGCTGGGGATCTGGACCACGGATACGCTGATCTCGGCCACGTGATCGGCGGCGCAGCGCTGGACGGCCATGGCGATGATCTCGCGCGCCTCCTGCTCCGCCTTCTCACGGGCCTCCTGCTCGATCTGTCGCATCAGCATGGCCGCCTCGCGCCGGCTTTCCTCGCGCGTCTGGGCCAGCAGCAGCTCGCGCGCCTCTTCCCGGCTCAGACCGGAAAGGCGTTCCAACTCCGCCAGCTGGCGGGCCCGCAAGGCCTCCAGCTCCTCGCGCAGTTCCTCCAGTTCCGCCTCACGCTGGCGCAACCGCTCGTCTTTCTTTTCCAGGGCCTCGATCTTGCGGTCCAGGGTTTCTTCCTTCTGCAGCAGCCGTTTTTCCATCCGCTGCAGTTCGATACGCCGGTCGCGGGTTTCCCGCTCCACCTCGGCTCGGATACGGTGGGCCTCCTCCTTGGCTTCCAGGAGCGCCTCCCGCTTCTTGGCTTCCACTTCGGCGGCCGCCGACTCCAAAAGCCGCTTGGCGTCGGCCTCAGCCGAGGCCAGCTTGGCTTGAGCCGAATAACGACGCAGCAAATAGCCGCTCAGGCCCGCTGCGACGGCCACCACGGCGGCAATTGCAATTACAGCAGGCAAACCCAGCAAGACGAATCACCTCCCCGGCATCGTCGCCGACAACTCGTTGTGGGCAGGCGATAGGCACCTAAAACAAAAACCGAGCCCATGGGCTCGGCATCCCAGAAAAATCGCCACTTGCAGGCCCGCCCGGATATACGATCCGCCCTGACCGACACCCGCCAGCCCGATTGGCCGGATCGCTCATGGTTGCTTCGAGACACAAGGGCGTTTGCCCAACAGCTCCGGTATCTGAAAAACTGTTCAGCGCCAACCTACGCCGTTATCCGGACAAGCCAACATCACCCGGCTAAGGTTTGATAACGCCAATGAAGCAGCCGTTTTCCCCGGATCAAGTGGTGAGTCGCCTGACAGCCCACGTTGATAAAGAAATGTTATCGTTAATTACCGCTGATGTCAATGTTCCGACACACTGAGAGTGTGTCAAGAAGTTTTGGGGGAAATTTTTTGGAAATTAGCCTCATTCCTGA
>DYIH01000238.1 GCA_020723785.1 Thermaerobacter marianensis | reverse complement strand
CAAAGGTCATTTCACTTCATTACAGGAATGCTTGTATGCTACTTCATCTTCTTGAGGTCGAGGTTCAGGGCCTTGGCCGTTTCGCGAATCACGTCGTAATCGCTGTCGGACACCTTGATGAACTCCCGGTACTGGGTCGGCTTCAGGGCGTCCGGCGCATCCTTGGACAGAGACAGCATGGCCTGGACGAACCGTTCCTTGACGTCCGCCGGCAGGTCCTTGCGCACGGCCCAAGGGCTTTCCGGGATCGGGTCGGACCTGAGGATGATCTTCACCTTGGCCGGGTCGATCATCTTCTTCTCCACCAGGCGATCAAAGGCCGCATCGTAGATGGCGCCGGCATCCACCTTGCCGTTGGCCACCGCCATCCCGGTGGCATCGTGGCCGCCGCTGAAGGTAACGCTCTTGAAATCCTTTTCCGGATCGATGCCGGCCTTCTTGAGGATGTACCGGGGGATCAGGTGTCCGGACGTGGAGGCCGGGTCGCCGAAGGAGAAGGTCCGCCCTTTGAGGTCTTCGAGCTTGTTGATCCCCGTGTCTGTCCGGGTGATGAAGTAGCTCTGGTAGACCTTACCCTTCTTCTCGCTGATCGGCAGGACAACCGCCTCGGCCCCGGACTCCTGGGCCGCCAGTACATAGGAAAAGGGCCCGTACCAGGCCACGTCCAGGTGGCCGGCCCGCATGGCCTCGATGACGCCCGAATAGTCGGTCGCCACGAACGGCTCGATCTTCATCCCCAGCTTCTGCTCCAGCACCTTGTAAACGGGCGTCCACATCTTGATCTGTTCCTCGTTGTCCTCTGCCGGCACCAGGGCCACGCGGAGCTTGTCCATGCCGCCCGCCTTGGTCTGCGGGGCCGCCTCCTGCTTCGGCGCGGCGCCGGCCTCGGCCACACCCGTCTGGGCCGCCTTTTGCGCCGCTTCGCCGCAGCCGCCGGCCAATCCGACAGCGATCGTCAACAAACCGAGGGTCAGGACCGCCGTCATCCGTTTCCGCCATGCCCGCCAACTCTTAATGATCATGATCCTTTCGCACCTCCTATTGGACTCTGACCGAACCCTGCGGGATCGGCTCATTCCGCGCGTCGCCCACCGGCATGTTCCCCGTCCCGCACCCCTCCTTCCGCCGACATCCCGGCCAGATCGACGCTGACCCGGATCCGATCGCCGCGCATGCGTGCGATGCCGTATTCCACCGGCAACCCCGATGCCAGTGCCATCGTGCTCTCCACTCTGAGAACGGGCACGTTGCGGGGAATCCCCAGGGCTCGGGCGTCATCCAGCGTGGGAAAGGTAGCCTGAAACAGGGAGCGGGTGCGCACGGGCCGGATCCCGTACTCCGCCTGCAAGAGGGCGTAAAGGGAGGTGTAACGAGGCAGCTTCTCCAACAGGCCGGACACCCGGGCGGACGGCAGGTAGGACGAGGTGACGGAAACCGGGACGTCGTCGACGAACCGCAATACCTCCAGAAACACGATCCGTTCCCCCGCGGCGATCCCCAGGTGGCCGGCCACCCGCACCGGGGCCTGCAATTCGGCTTGACGCAACACGCGGGCGCCCGGCCGGTGGCCGAGGTTGAGGATGTTTTCCGTGAAGCACGTCCGGGAAGATACCCTGTAGTCGATGACCGCCGCCGTCCGGGCCACGAAGGTTCCGCTGCCCTTGAGGGTATAGACCATGCCGGCGGCGACCAACAGGGCGACGGCCTGCCGCACCGTGTGGCGGTTGATCCCGTAAACGGCGCTCAGGTCGGCTTCGGAGGGCAGCTTCTGCCCCGCAGCCAGGACACCGTCCGCGATCTGCCGGCGCAGGATCTCGGCCAATTGCCGATAGAGGGGTATACCGTTCTCCTTCTCCAGGAAAAGGGTTCCGTCACCCGCGAAACGCGCCGTCGCCACCGTTTCACTCCCTCGGAAAACCTGTCTTGATGTCTAGACAGGTTGAGCCTCCAACCGTTGTCCCAAGGGGATTTATATCAGGCCGATATTGCGGTGGCGTGAAAGGGGCGTTAAGATTTGGATAAAGCGGCCGCGCGTTGATGGTTTAGGAATTTTAATGGCGAAGAACGGAAGCCCGGCTTCGAGCGGGGAGGGTCATGGCACCTTGAGAAACGCCGCGGCTGGCTCAGCGACCGCCAACTCCTCGAAGCCGTCGCCATCGGCCAGTTCACCCCGGGATCCCGAAATTCTCAGTCAAACGTCCCGCTCAGGTGTCATCAGGAGTTCGGGTAAACTTTGCCAATCATCAGCGATCGTATCCTATTCAATTTTTACCCGAACAAGACCTGGTCAGCGATTATGGTCTACATATATCGGGCAATTGAGGGTTTGAGATCCTCAAAACGATCCGTTCGGGTACAAATTGCACGATCCGGTTCAACGACACGTGTGCAAAAATGATCCCAATTTGCCACCGAGGGATGATATCCGTCCGCCCCCGGTTCAATCCGATCCCCCGCCCCCCGCTGCGCCGGGCTGGGAACGGCCCAACCCCGCCAACCGCCGCCGCACCTCCGCCTCGTACCCCCGCTCGCCGGGCTGGTAGTATCCCCCGCCGGCGCCCTCCGGCAGGTACCGCTGCTCGACCCAGCCGCCGGGGTGGTCGTGGGGGTACTTGTACCCCTTCCCGTGGCCCAACTTTTCGGCTCCCTTGTAGCTGGCGTCGCGCAGGTGCGGGGGTACGGGGCCGGGCCGGTTGCGGCGGACGTCCTCCAGGGCGCTGTTGATGGCCCGGTAGGCGCTGTTGCTCTTGGGGGCGGTGGCGATGTACAGGGTGGCCTCGGCCAGGGG
>DYIH01000237.1 GCA_020723785.1 Thermaerobacter marianensis | reverse complement strand
CAGCAAACCCTTGCGGTGCCTGGCTCGGCGGCTCTTTCGACGGGGTGAACTTCCGCTTAGGGTAGTGTCCGGACCAGCATATGAGCATATGAACCGTCATTCGGGGGAGTGCGCGTTAGAGTGGAAGCGACCAGACTACGCCCGCCGCCGGCGGCGCAGCTCCTCCAGCGCCAGGCGCGCCTCGTGGGCGACCAAGCGATCGTCGGGGTGACGGCGGCGATGGGCCGACTCGTGGTCCATGCCGGCGGCCGTCCGGTAGGCCGCCTCCGCTTCCTCCCACCGCTCCCGCTGCTCCAGGAACTGGCCCCAGCGCAGGTGGACACAGGGGTTTCCCGCTTGTCGGGAGAGCAGTTCGCGGTAGATGGCCTCCGCCTCCGCCGGAGAGCCTTTTTGCTCATGCAGGTCGGCAATGTTCATGCGGTAAAAGGCGACCTGCTCGGCGGCCCCGTCCTTGGCGGCCAGGTCTCCGGTTTCGTAGAGGCGGGCCAGCCGTTCGGCGGCGGCGATGCCCTCCGCCTCGAAGCCCGGGGCACCGAGGCAGAAATGCAGCAGGTCCTGCAGGGCGTTGGCGAGGGTGCCGGCGTCCATGCGGGGCCAGGGGCCGCCCCCGGCCGCCGTCAGCTTCTCGACCCTGGCCACCATGTCCCGGTGGACGCACAGGGCGCCCCGGTCGTCGCCGGCCTCGGCCAGGGCGCGGGCGACGGCGACGGCGTTCTCCAGGTAGACGAGGGGGTGGTCCTGGGGCAGGCGCTCCAGCAGCCCCGGGCTGGCGTAGCGTCCGGAACCCAGCACCAGGGTCATCCCCGGCCGCGCCCGGCGCCATTCGGGCGGGGCCGCGGGATCGACGACCGGCGGCTGGACCGGCAGGGGCGGCCAGCGGTCGGCGCAGCACCGGCGCGCCGGACGGCCGCTGCCGCAGGGGCATGGGCTGTTGGCCCTGGGCTGCGGCGGCCAGGCGCCGGCGGACAACAGGTGCTCGGCCAGCCGGGCCGCGTAGCGCAGGCGGGACCGGTAGGCCTGGACGTCGAAGGGCGCCTGGCCCTTGAGGACGGGGTACATTTCCTGGATCATGATCCCGGCGAGGATGTGGCAGGCCTCGTGCCGGCCGGCGCCGGCCTTGCACAGGGCCTGCAGGGCCTCCACCGCCTCCGGCGGGTTGCCGGCGGCCAATTGGTTTTCGATGACCTGATGCATTTGAACGTGCAGGAAGGGGTTGTGGCCGCCCACAGTGAACTCCTGACCGCCCAGGGTGCGACGGCGGCTCATGAGGACCCGGAATTCGGGGTGGTCGGCCAGGACGCGTTTCCTGACTGCCGCGTCCCGGTCGGGGTCCTCCTCTTCCCCATCATCCTCGAACGTTCCCGCCGGGGTCTGGAAAGCGGCGGCCAACTGCTCCGCAGCGCCCGCGCCGGCCGGCGAACGCGGGCCGCCGGGGACGGACGCCGCCAGCCAGGCCGCCAGACCCGGCGTGTCGCGCCAGAGGTCGCCGGCCTCGGCCGCATACCAGGCGGCCTCGTCCTCGTCGCCGAAGCCGACGCTGTCCGGCAGCGGATCGGGCAGGGGGCGGCGGCCCAGGAGGAAGTCGGGCACCCAGGGGTTGGACCGCAGGGCACGCGCCAGGGCGTTCCTGGTGCGCGGCCCGTCGCCCCGCTCCCGCCACGCCAGCAGGACCCGGCCATAGGTCCATTCGCAGCAGCGCTCCCCGGCGTGGCGGGAGAGCAGACGGGCTGCTTCGGCGTCGCGATTCAGGCGGAGCAGGGCGTGGAACAGGAAATAGCGCACGCCCTGGTTGTCGCCGGGGTTGAGCCGCAAAAGCTCGCGGTAATGGGCGACGGCCGCCTCCCGCTCGCCCATCTGCTCCAGGCAGCGCGCCAGGCCGAAGCGGGCGCGCATGTAGGGGCGGGTTTCGATGAGGCCCCAGAAGCGGCCGGCGTCTTCGGCCATGGCCCGGGGGCCGAGGGCGCGCTCGCCGGCCGCCAGGGCCTGCTCGAAGAGCGGGCGTGCCTCCCGCGGCGTGGCGGCGGCCAGGGCGAGGATGACGTGGGCGTCCGCGCAGTCGGGGGAGAGGGCGAGGGCTTGGCGCGCCAGCTCCAGCCGGCGTTCGCCCTCCGCCTCCCAGGCTTTGTAGGCCAGGTCCTGCGCCCGTTCGAGGGGGGTGGTGGGCAGGGCGGCGGGGGGCTGGCCGTTGCGAATCGCCTGCTGCAGAAACGCGTTCATCTCCTCGATATCCTCGAATTCGCGGCTCCGGGTCAGGCGGGTCAGGTTGGCCAGCGCGGCCTCCGCCGCCAGCGGCGCGATCAATCCCGGCCGGCTGCGGCGCAGTTCCGGTCCACGCGCCCCGCTCCCGCCGATCGGCCGGCGAATTCCCGGCTTTTTGGCTTTGTGCTTCCGGCTCTGTTTCCCCTTGGCCATCTCCGTCTCCCTCCGCCGCGGCTCGATGCGAGCCCCGCCGTTGTGCTGTAAGGTTTGAGGTTTCATTCGGCGGCGAGGCCGATAATCCTGTCCCGGTCATCCTTGATCCGGCGGAGGCGAGGGCCGCGCGGCAAGGGGGTCCGCCTCACCGCCCCGGGCGGGACCTTGGTCCCATTTTTCGTCTGGGTCCCCAGAAGGCCGCCTCCATGCCCCGATATCTGTAGCAGCCGAATTTCCCCAAGAGGAGGTCGAACCAACATGCGTCGGAAACGTGGCAGGTTCGCAGCAATGCTCATGGCCGTCATCGTGGCGGCCGGGTCCCTGGCCGCGGGGCCGTTCGCGCTGGCCGATGAGGACGGCGGCGGGGGTGGCGGGGAGG
>DYIH01000236.1 GCA_020723785.1 Thermaerobacter marianensis | reverse complement strand
GGGAGGCGGGCGCGCCGTGAGGCCCGTCCACTTCGTCGGGGCCGGCCCGGGCGACCCGGAACTGATCACCCTGAAGGGGCGGCGGCTGATCGCCGAAGCCGATGTGCTCATCTATACCGATTCGCTCGTGGATGAACGCCTCTGCCGGTGGGCCAAGCCCGGCGCGGCCGTCCACCGGTCCAGCGGCCTCACGTTGGAGGAGATCCTGGGCCTGATCCGGGGCGCCGTGGCCGCAGGGAAGAAGGTCGTGCGGCTGCACACCGGCGACCCGTCCCTGTACGGAGCCCTCCACGAGCAGGTGGCGGCCCTGGAGCGGGAGGGCATCCCCTATGAAATCGTACCGGGTGTCACGGCCGCCACCGCGGCGGCCGCGGCCCTGGGCGCGGAACTGACGGTGCCCGAGCTGTCCCAGACGGTGATTATCGCCCGCGCCGCCGGCCGGACGCCGGTCCCCGCCGGCGAGTCGCTGGCCTCCCTGGCCGCGCACCAGGCGACCATGGTCCTCTATCTGAGCGCCGCCCTCATCTGGAAGGCGGCGGCGGCCCTGCGGGAGGGCGGCTATCCACCAGATACGCCGGCGGCGGTGGCCTGCCGGGTGTCCTGGCCGGATCAGCGGATCGTGCGCGGCACCCTGGCGGATATCGCCGGCCTGGCCCGTTCCGCCGGCATCCGCAGCCATGCCGTGATCCTGGTGGGCCGTGTCCTGGACCCGGCCTTGCGCGCGCTGGAGCAGCCGCACCGCTCGCGGCTCTACGACCCGGGCTTCAGCCACGGCCGCCGGCGGGCGGCCCGGCCCACCGGGGGGGGACGTGGTGGCCGGGACGAGGGGGTCGACGAGCGGTTCACAGCGGATGGTCGCCACCCGCCCGCCGGGGCGCATCGCCGTCGTGGCCATCACGCGCCACGGCACGCTGCTGGGTGCCAGGCTGCAGGCCGCCCTGCCCGGGAGCCGCCTTTACACCATGGAGAAGTTCGCCGGCTTGGCGGCCGAGGCCGTCCCTTTCGCCGAGCCGGTCGGCCGGGTGTTGGGCCGGCTGTTCCTGGAGAACGACGGCCTGGTGCTGTTCATCTCTTTGGGAGCGGTGGTGCGCCTCCTGGCGCCCCACGTCAGGGACAAGAGGACGGATCCGGGCGTCGTCGTCGTCGATGACCGCGGCCGTTTCGCCGTCCCCGTCCTCTCCGGCCACCTGGGCGGCGCCAACGACCTGGCCCGGCGCGTGGCGGGCGTCCTGGGGGCGGCGCCGGTCATCACGACCGCCTCGGACGCCGCCGGCACTCTGGCCGTCGATCTCCTTGGGCGGGAGTTCGGCTGGGTCGTCGAAGACGAGGCCTTCGTCACCCCGGCCAGCGCCGCGGTGGTCAACGAGGAGCCGGTCGGCGTCTACCAGGATGCCGGCGAACGGGACTGGTGGCCGGCCGATCGCCCTCTGCCCGCCAACGTCACCATCCATCCCACTCTGCAGGCGCTGGCCGCCGCCCGCCCGGCTGCGGCGCTGGTGATCACCGACCGCCTCCTGGACCTGGGCGCCGTTGGCCTGGCCGACCGGCCGGTCGTCGTGTACCGGCCCCGCTCGCTGGTGGTGGGGGTGGGCTGCAACCGCCACACGCCGGCCGGGGAGATCGCGGCCGCCGTCGAGGGCATCCTGGCGGCCCACGGCCTCTCGCCCCTCAGTGTCCGCGGTCTGGCCACCGTCGAGGCCAAGCGGGACGAGCCCGGCCTCCGGGCTTACGCCGCGTCGCGCGGGCTGCCCGTCACCTTCTACCCGGCACGGGTCCTGGACGCCGTCGCCGCCCCCAACCCTTCGGTGGCGCCGCTCCGGCACGTCGGGACGCGGGGGGTGTGCGAGCCGGCGGCCCTGCTCGCCGCCGGGGCGTCCACCCTGGCGGTGGAGAAGCGGAAGTGCGGCCACGTCACCGTGGCGGTGGCGCGGGTGCCGTTTCCTTGATGGAATAGTTGCGCCGGTTGAATGGTCCTCATTGGAAGGGGAACGTCTGTGTGCGGCGAATATAGAAACAACGGAGGGGGTATTCCATTGAGCCGCACCCGGTGGGAAGCGGAGCGCACCCCGGACTACATGCCAAAGATAGGGTGATTCCATGTCTCAACGCCATTCCGGACGCCGGCCCGGCGCCCTCCACCTGGTCGGCTTCGGTCCGGGCCACGCCGACCACCTGACCTTCCGCGCCCGGCAGGCCATCGCCGAGAGCGACGTGGTGGTGGGTTACACCACCTACATCCGGCTGATCGCCGAGCTGTTGGACGGGAAGGAGGTCGTACAGACCGGCATGACCGAGGAGGTGAGCCGCGCCCGGGTGGCGGTGGATCTGGCCGAACAGGGGCGGCGCGTGGCCGTCGTCTCCAGCGGCGACGCCGGCATCTACGGCATGGCCGGCTTGATCTACGAGGTCTTGCACGAGCGGGGCTGGCGCCCCGGCGCGCCGGGCGCCGTGCGGGTCGAGGTGGTGCCCGGCGTCTCCGCCCTCAACGCCGCCGCCGCCTTGGTGGGCGCCCCGCTGATGAACGACTTCGCCGCCGTCAGCCTCTCCGACCACCTGACCCCGTGGGAGGTCATCGCCCGGCGGATGGAGGCGGCGGCCGCGGGGGACTTCGTCATCGCCCTCTACAACCCGGCCAGCGGACGGCGCACCTGGCAGTTGGCCGCGGCCTGCGAGATCCTCCGCCGGCACCGGCCGGGGACGACGCCGGTGGCGGTCGTCAAGGGCGCCTACCGCGACCGGCAGCAGGTGACCGTCACCGACCTGGACCGCCTGCTCGACCACGAGATCGGCATG
>DYIH01000235.1 GCA_020723785.1 Thermaerobacter marianensis | reverse complement strand
TTCCGCCTTGACAGGCGTGCGGATCGTCTCGCGATAGGCCACCTGGGGCTTGCCCACGTTGGCCTGCACCTTGAACTCCCGCATCAGCCGGTCGACGATGATCTCCAGGTGCAGCTCGCCCATGCCGGAGATGATCGTCTGGCCCGTCTCCGGGTCGGTGTGCATGCGGAAGGTGGGATCCTCTTCGGCCAGCCGGGCCAGGGACTCCCCCATCTTGTCCTGGTCCGCCTGGGTCTTGGGCTCGATGGCCACCGAGATGACCGGCTCGGGGAACTGCATGGCTTCGAGGACGATCGGGTGGCCCTCGTCGCAGAGCGTATCCCCGGTGGTCGTCTCCTTCAGACCGACGGCGGCGACGATGTCGCCCGTCCGGGCTTCCTGGATCTCCTCGCGGTGGTTGGCGTGCATCTGCAGGAGCCGGCCGATGCGCTCCTTCTTGCCCTTGGTGGCGTTCTGCACGTAGCTGCCGCTCTTGAGAACGCCCGAGTAGACGCGCATGAAGCAAAGCTTGCCCACGTAAGGATCGGTCATGATCTTGAAGGCCAGGGCGGCGAAGGGCTCGTCGTCGGAGACGTGCCGCTCCATTTCCTCGCCGCTGTCCGGGTTGATGCCCTTCACGGCCGGCACGTCGAGGGGAGACGGCAGGTAATGGACCACGGCGTCCAGCAGGGGCTGGATTCCCTTGTTCTTGTAAGCGGCGCCGCAGAGGACGGGCACGATCTTGAAGTCCAGGGTGCCCCTGCGCAGGGCGTTCCGGATCTCTTCCTCGGTGATCTCCCGGCCCTCGAGGTACTTCATCATCAGTTCCTCGTCGACCTCGGCCACGGCCTCCAGAAGCTTTTCACGGTACTGGGCAACCTTGTCCCGCATGCCGGCGGGCACGTCGGTGGCCTCGCTGCGGGTGCCCAGCTCGTCCGTATAGATGATGGCCTTGCCGGTCACCAGGTCGACGACACCCTGGAAGGTATCCTCGACGCCGATGGGCAACTGGACGGGCACCGCATTGGCCCCCAGGCGCTCGCGCATCATGTCCACGACCCTGTAGAAGTCGGCCCCGAGGGTGTCCATCTTGTTGACGAAGGCGATGCGCGGCACCCGGTAGCGATCGGCCTGACGCCAGACCGTCTCGGACTGGGGCTCGACGCCGCCCTTGGCACAGAAGATGGCGACGACGCCGTCGAGCACGCGGAGAGAACGCTCCACCTCAACCGTGAAGTCCACGTGTCCCGGCGTATCGATGATGTTGATGCGATGATTCTTCCAGAAGCAGGTCGTGGCCGCGGAGGTGATCGTGATCCCCCGCTCCTGCTCCTGGACCATCCAGTCCATCGTCGCGGCGCCCTCGTGGACCTCGCCGATCTTGTGCACCTTGCCGGTGTAGAACAGGATCCGCTCCGTCGTCGTCGTCTTCCCGGCGTCGATGTGGGCGGAAATCCCGATGTTGCGCACACGGTCGAGGCTGAATTGTCTGGACATCGTTATCACCTACTTCCCGGGTGACTGGACTGCGGCGGATAAGCTCCCCGCCGTTCAGGCACGAACTGTTACCACCTGTAGTGGGCGAAGGCCCGATTGGCCTCGGCCATCCGGTGGGTCTCCTCCCGCTTCCGCACGGCCGCGCCGGTGTTGTTGGCCGCGTCCATAATCTCGCCGGCCAGTCGGTCCACCATGCTCCGCTCACCGCGCCCCCGCGCCGCCTCAACCAGCCAGCGCAGGCCGACACTCAGCCGGCGCTCGGGGCGGACCTCCATGGGCACCTGATAGGTGGCGCCGCCGACGCGGCGGGGCCGCACTTCGAGAAAAGGCATCACATTCTTTATGGCCGTCTCCAGGACCTCCAGGGGATCGCGTCCGGTCCTTTCCCGAATGCCGTCCATCGCCTCGTAAAAGACGCGTTCCGCCAAGCCCTTCTTGCCATCCATCATGATTTTATTGATAAGACGTGCCGCCATCTCGCTGTTGTAAATCGGATCCGGCAGAACCCGCCGCCGTACGACATGGCCCCTACGCGGCATCACACTACCTCCTTACAGACGGGTGAAAACGGCCCATCTGCTTCGTTACCGTCATCGCTCGTCCCCGCGGCGCACCGGGAGTGAGCCTCACTCCCCGGGCGCCATGCGGTTACTTCTTGGGACGCTTGGCGCCGTACTTGGAGCGTCCCTGTCGCCGCTTGTCAACCCCGGAAGCGTCCAGTGTACCGCGAACAATGTGATAGCGAACACCGGGCAAATCCTTCACCCGGCCACCCCGGACCAGCACCACCGAGTGCTCCTGCAGATTGTGGCCCTCGCCCGGGATGTAGGCCGTCACCTCGATGGCGTTGGTGAGGCGGACGCGAGCCACCTTGCGCAGGGCGGAGTTCGGCTTCTTCGGCGTCTGGGTGCGCACCTGCACGCATACACCGCGCCGCTGCGGGTTACCCCGCAAGGCCGGCGATTTGCCCTTCTTCTCCAACTCCTCGCGGCCCATCCGGATCAACTGGCTAATGGTCGGCATCCGGGAACCTCCTCGCCCGCACGGCGTGCGGCGCTATTGCGAAAAATCGTCTAAACAAACTGAAAGCCACTGGCGATAAACCTTCAGTGGGCCAGGGCATCGACGTAGCCCGGTAGAGGCACCCGCCTCCCCGGGCCACACCTCTAGAAAGCCACGCTCACCAACAAGCCCCGGACACAACCCGGCGTTGTTTTTGCTGCCTCTACCGGGTCAGTTTCCGCAGGCAGTGCCGCATGGAACCGAGCGGCACAGCACCGCTTCGTTATTGAGCCTGTCGCACATCCTTCGTTGAAATG
>DYIH01000234.1 GCA_020723785.1 Thermaerobacter marianensis | reverse complement strand
CCGATTAAGTAACATTATAATCAGTTAACAGGGCGTACGGTAGAATGTTGAAGGTTGGCAGGGTCCTCCCGATCGCATCCTCCCGATCGCATACCCTCGATCAGTTGACAGGGCGTACGGTAGAATGTTGAAGGTTGGCAGGGTCCTCCCGATCCAGATTTTTTGTATGCTCCCGGCCTGTCGCATATAATTGAGCCGTGCGCGGCCAGCGCACAGTTTTTGGATTCCGGCGAGGAGTGGTCTGCTCGTGGGAGAGCGTGTGTCCGAAGAACCGCATGGGCCGTCGGGAACCCGCCCGGGCCGCGGCAGGTGTATCAGCCTCCGGGCGGCCGCGGTCTGTGCCGTGCTGCTCGTGATCCTTTCCAGCGGCCTTACGTATGCCGCCATGACCTTGCCCGGCTACCGTTCCCTCTGGGGCGGTTCGCCCGGACGGAAGGAAAAACTGGCTACCCTGCAGGAGCTGTCCGGCTCCCAGGCGTTCGACCGCTTCCTCTCCGTGATTTCCCTGGTCCGCCAGCACTACGTGGAACCGACTGACGTGGAGAAACTCCTGCAGGGCGCGGCGGAGGGGGCCGTTCAGGCGCTCAACGACCCCTATTCGTCGTTTTTCACGGCCAAGGAGTTCGAGCACTTCCACACGCAGACCAGCGACACCTACGGCGGTATCGGTGTCGAGGTGACCGAGGAGGGGAAGTATACCATCGTCGTTTCCGCCTTCCCCGGCACGCCGGGCGCGACGACGCCTTTCGAAGGCGCAGGGCCCGGAGACCAGCGGGGCCTGCAGCCCAAGGACAGGATGATCCGGGTCGACGACCGCGACATCGTGGGCCTCGACAAGGAAAAGGTGGTGGCGCTGATCCGCGGCGAGCCGGGAACACGGGTCTCGGTGACGGTGCTACGGGGTCCGGCGGGTGCCGAGCGGCGGCTGACCTTCAAGATCACGCGGGCACGCATCAACATCCCCACGACGCGCGCGCGGATGCTTGCCCCCGGCGTCGGCTACCTCCAGATAGCCCAGTTCCTCGAGAGCACGCCGGCCCGGGTCAAGGCGGACCTGGAGAAGTTGAAGGCCCAGGGCGCCCGTTCCCTGGTGCTGGACCTGCGCCACAACCCGGGCGGGCGGCTGGACGCGGCCGTGGACGTGGCCGGCATCTTCGTGCCCAGGGGGCCGGTGGTCCACGTGGTGGACCGTGGCGGCCGCCGGCAGACGTACAGGTCCGAAAACCCGACGGGCCTCGGCATGCCCCTGGTGGTGCTGGTCGACCAGTCTTCGGCCAGCGCTTCGGAGATACTGGCCGGGGCCATCCAGGACCGGCGCGTGGGCATCCTGGTCGGGGAGAAAACCTTCGGCAAGGGCTTGGTGCAGCAGGTCTGGGACCTCCAGGACGGCACCGGCCTCAAGCTGACCGTTTCCAAGTACCTGACTCCCAACAACCGGGACCTCAACCGCAAGCGCACTGCGGAGGGAGACAGGCAGGGGGAGGTTGGCGGCTTGAACCCTGACGTGTTGGTGCCGCGGCCCGAGGAAGGCTTCGAGTTCGGCAACGCCGAGAAGGACCCGCAGTTGGCGCGGGCGCTGGAGGAGGCCCGGCGCCGGCTCAACGCCGCCGCGTCTCGTTAGGTTTTGGTTGGCGGCCCCACCGGTCGCTCCGCGACCCAGCCGGGTTGTGCGAAGGGCTCGTTGTGCGATGGGCTCTAAGATAAAAAGTTTAAGGGCGGGTCGACCTGCGCGGTACCATGCGGTACCGCCGGTTTCCTCCGCCCTTGGCCGGGAGGGCTCGCGCCCTCTCCGGTCCGGTGGTGCTCACCCGGCCGGTCCGGGCTTGCTGCCGCCTTCCTGAGTCCATTGTCTCCCCTCGAGCCGGCGATGGCTATCACCTGAAAGGTTCATTTTTCTATATCGATCGGCCTAGCCTTTTCGGAAGGCATGCCGGCGGCCTTATCCCACAACAGCCGCCGCAGGTCGTCGGCCGTCCGGCAGAGAGCGTCCGGGCCTTGGGCCAGTGTTTCTTCCTGCGGATGGACGCCGCCCCAGGTGACGGCGCAGGTGCGCGTTCCCGCCCCCCGGCCGGCCAGCACGTCCACCGGTGAATCCCCGATGTACCAGGCTCGCGCCGGTCCGGTACCGAGCCGCGCCAGGGCCAGGCGGATACCTTCCGGGTCGGGTTTGGGCCGGGCGACGTCGTCCCCGGTCACGACCACCGGGAAATAGGGTGCCAGCCCGCACTTTTCCAAGGTGATGGCCGTGGTGCGCCGCCCCTTGTTGGTGATAACGGCCATCGGGTGGCCGCGTTCGGCGGCCTCGCGCACCAATTCCGGGATGCCGGGGAAGAGGGTGACCAGCCGGTCGTGATTCTGTTCATAATGTTCGAAGAAGCGGTCGTGGGCCGCCTGGCGCTGCTCCGGGCCGGCGAAGCGGTCGATGATCGCCGGCTCGGTCGGGCCGAAGAGATCGATGATCTCCTGCCTCGTCAATGGGTGGCCGGCCAGGTCCTCCAGCACGTGCCGGAAGGAGGCCACGATCAGGTCGATGGTGTCCACCAGGGTGCCATCCAGGTCGAAGAGCAGCGGCGGCAAGTGCGAGTCCTCCATTCGGGTTGCGCCATGTTCGGATTGCGCTGTTTGTGGTGAGAGCCCTGTTTGTGGTGAGAGCCCAAGGACTAATTATAAGCCCAAGACGGGGCCGAAAGGCAGGCCTCCTGGACAAATCTCAAGTCCAGAGCGACCGGCATAACCCCCGCGCAGTCCTTCCAGGCCCACACCGACTTCATCCAAGACTTGCTGGCCCCACCTTGGCGCCACAGGCTTATTA
>DYIH01000233.1 GCA_020723785.1 Thermaerobacter marianensis | reverse complement strand
GGCCACCTCGGACCTGGCGGTCGCCGCCGCCCGCCGCGCCCTGGCCGGCGCGGGCCTGACGCCCGCGGACGTGGATCTCCTGATCCTGGCCACCAGCACGCCGGACCACCCCCTGCCTCCCACCGCCCCGCTCGTCCTCCACCGGCTGGGGGGGACGCGGGCCGCCGGCTTCGACCTGGCCGCCGCCTGCTCCGGATTCCTCTACGGCCTGTCGCTAGGGGACACCCTGATCCGCTCCGGCCGCCACCGCTGCGTCCTCCTGGTGGGGGCCAACGTCATGTCCCGCCGCCTGGATTGGAGCGATCCCCAGACCTGCATCCTGTTCGGCGACGGCGCCGGAGCGGCCGTCCTCACGGCGGGCCCGCCCGGCGGGGGGCGCGGCGTCCTCTCCACCTGCCTCCGGGCCGACGGCCGGGGCCACGACCTGCTGCAGGTCCCCGCCGGCGGCACCCGCGAGCCGCTGACACCCGACGGCCTGGCCGCCAAACGGGACCGTCTCCGGATGGAGGGCGGACCTCTCTTCCGGAGCGCGGTGCGGGCCATGACCGAAAGCCTGGCGGAGGCATTGCGGGGGGCGGGGCTGGCGGCGGGGGATCTGGACTGGCTCCTACCCCACCAGGCCAACGAACGGATCATCGCCGCCGTGGCGCGGGAGGCGGGCATCCCGTTGGAGAAGGTCCTGGGCAACCTGGAGCGCTACGGCAACACCTCGGCGGCCAGCATCCCCATCCTGCTGGACGAGGCCAGCCGCTCCGGCGCCCTGCGGCCCGGCCACAGGGTTGCCATGGCGGCCTTCGGCGGCGGCCTGACGGCGGGAGCGGCGGTCCTGGCCTGGTAGTCCGCCATGGCGGTTGCGCCGGGCGAACGCGGCACGGCCCCGAGCCCGGCCACGGCCAGGCCCAGCCCTGTGAAGCATTCAGATGCGCTGGACCGACTCGTCGGCAACCTCGCCGGCGCCGGATTGGAGGCTCCCGGGTTTGGCTGCGGGCGTCGCGGTCCATCGATAGATGGCCAGGCCCGCCAGGATGAAGTAGGCGCCGCCGCCGGCAGTCGAAAGCAGCGCGCCCAAACCCCACAGGTTCATGGCGACGAACATGGCGGCGTCCTTGGCGCAGGCGACACACGGCGTCTTCCGCGGCGCGCCGTGGGTGCCCGCCCATGCCATGCCCGCCACCAAAGCCAGGGTGCCCAAACCGTAGAAATAGGGCTGCAGCACGGTCCAGCGCGGGCCCGGCAACCGGACGCCCTCGCGATCCAGGACGAGGTATGTCAACCCCATGAAGGCCACGGCGACGGCCGTCAGCACGGCGTGGTAGTGGCCGGGGATCAGGGTGGTCTGCCGGCCCAGGCCGTAGAAGATGGCGATCCATCCCCCGGCGATCAACAGCAACATCGCGCTCACGACGGAGGCGTGCGCGGCGCGCCCCGCCACCGATCGGACGCCGCGCTCCCGTCGCCACATCGGCAGCGACAGCAGCACGGCAAGGACCGTCGGTATCCCCACACCCCAGCTCTTGAGGTCGGTCATCAGGGGCGACTTCAGCAAAGCTTCGGGCTCCAGCACGGCGCCGGCGGCCACGCCGATGAGCACTCCGAGGGGATACAGGTGGATGATGGAAAGGAATCGGCGCAGGTCGGATTCCCGGCAACCCCGCTCCTTGAGCAACACCCCCACGGCGGTGAGCATGAGCGCGGTATGGGCGAACTGCTGAAGATGCCCCCCGACCCAGAAGATCCGCGCCAGGTTGTCTTTGGAAACCACATCGCCCTGCGCGGCGATGCGCCACGCCACGATCATCATGGCGGCCAGGGAACCGAGCACGCAGACGGCTCCCAGCGCGCCGGCGCGGGCCAGCGGGGAAGCGGCGCGGAGCCCTCCGGCGGCCTGCAGTGCCGCCATGCCGATGCCCGCCAGGAACACGGCCAAACCGGCGACGAAAGCCGGATGGACCAGGAACGGGATGTAATTGGCCATCACCGGCTCACCCCAGCCGGCCACCGAGGGGGCGACGACGGCCAGCGTCCCGGCCGCGATGATACCGAACGACAGCCGCTCCCATTTCCCTCCCAGGAGCCCGAGGTGGCGCCAGAGCAAAACCGGCATGACCAGGTACCAGACCACCAGCAACAGATCGACGTGTCCGACCAAAGCCACTTTGAAATACAACGGCGGCACGTACGGCCCCAACGCCGGTATGCGGGCCAGCCCGACCAGCAGGGCCATGATCCCCGCCAGGCCCAGTACGCCCATCGCCAGGTTGAGCCATCCGCGCGTGCTGATCCCGTCGTGCAACTGCGTGGTATCGTTCATCCGGCCACCTCCCGGGGCGGCGTGTGAAAACGGCCTTCGAGCCTGTCGCACGAGCCTGGATTCGGGTCGGCGGCCCCACCGGCCGTTCCGGGATCCGGGTTGTGCGACAGGCTCCTCAGTGGGCGCTCAGCACCATGGCCAGGAACAGGGCGCCCAGGTAGACGATCGAATAGCCGAAGACCCGGTGCGCCCAACGCGCCGAGGCGACGTTCTCCCGCAGCAGCGCGACGCAGGCGGAAACGAACCAGACACCCAGGAGCACGGCGAACCAGAGGTACGCCGGCCCGACGACACCCGTCCAATACAGCAGCAGGGAGGCGGGCACCACCAGCAGGGCATAAACGAGGATCTGCCACTTGGTGTGATCGACTCCCCGGACCGCCGGCAACATGGGCACGCCGGCGCGCTGGTATTCCTCCTTGCGGAAGAGCGCCAGGGCCCAGAAATGAGGCGGCGTCCAGAGGAGGACGACCAGGAACATGATCACCGCCGCCAACGAGACGGTT
>DYIH01000232.1 GCA_020723785.1 Thermaerobacter marianensis | reverse complement strand
GGGGCGATGGCGGCCCCCCGCTCAGGGGCGATGGCGGCCCCCCGCTCAGGGGCGATGGCGGCCCCCCGCTCAGGGGCGATGGCGGCCCCCCGCTCAGGGGCGACGACGGCCCCCCGCCCAGGGGCGATAGCAGCCCCCCGCCCAGAGGCGATGACGGCTCCCCGCCGGCAGGCATTCCGTTACCGGTGCCGACGGCTGGTTGGCGGCCCCACCGACCAAAATGGAGGCCATTTGAATTCCCGCGGTGGGAGGCCCTACTCGCGTAAGGACGGGTTTCGCTGTGAAAGTGGGGAGGGTTGAGAAGGAAGGGAACAGGCTTTGATTTTCACCGGAAATTTCACTTAACAGTGCTATTATCCAGCCGTGCAATAGCATGGCATTGCCCTGAAAATGGCACTCTGGCACTATTGGTTTACTGGCAGATCGAACCAGCGGAATAAAGTAATTGTCGAAGGTTAGATAGCGATTATTCGTTATTCGAGAACGATCGGGATGCCATGATCGGCAGTTCGTACGTGGACGCTTGAACTGCCGGGAGCACGTAGCGTAACCGGCCCGCGGACAAGTCTGCCGGGCTGTTTCTTTTTTCCGGTGGTCCCGGCGCGGTTCGTTTTCATGGACTCCTGTGCGGTCGGTCTCCGGGGTTCCGTCGCGGCCGGGACGCCGGATCGGTTGGTTGGAGGGAGGTGGAAACGTGTCTGCCGTCAGAAAGGCCGTGATCCCGGCCGCCGGGTTGGGCACCCGCTTCCTGCCCGCCACCAAGGCCCAGCCCAAGGAAATGCTGCCCGTGGTGGACAAGCCGACGATCCAGTACATAATCGAGGAGGCCGTCGCCGCCGGCATCCGCAACGTCCTGATCGTCACCGGCCGTGACAAGCGCGCCATCGAGGATCACTTCGACCGGTCGCCGGAGCTGGAGCAGATCCTCAAGGCCCGCCGCAAGAATGCCCTGCTGCACATGGTCGAGCGCCTGACGCGGCTGGCCGAGATCCACTACGTCAGGCAGAAGGAGCCCCTCGGCCTGGGCCACGCCGTCCTGTGCGCCGAGATGCACATCGGCGACGAACCGTTCGCCGTGCTGCTGGGCGACGACATCATCCACGGGCCGGCGCCGTGCATCCAGAGGATGATCTCCCTCTACGAACAGTACCGTTGCCCCGTCGTCGCCGTACAGCGGGTGGCGCCCCACGAGGTTTCCGCCTACGGGGTCATCGCCGCCCGGCGGGCCGGCGACCGCATCCACGCCGTAGATGACCTGGTGGAGAAGCCGGCGCCGGAGGACGCCCCCTCCAACCTGGCGATCGTCGGGCGCTACGTCCTGCCGCCGGCGGTCTTCCATCACCTGCGGCGGATCAGGCCCGGCGTCGGCGGCGAGCTGCAGCTCACCGACGCCCTGCGCCTGCTGTGCCGGGCCGGCACCATGATCGCCTACGAGTTCGAGGGGGTCCGCCACGACGTCGGGGACAAGCTGGGCTACCTGCGGGCCTCAATCGAGATGGCCCTGGAGCGGCCCGACCTGCGCGACGCGCTGTGGTCCTACCTGTGCGGGCTCGTTGCGGAGAACCGCGGAGCGGCGTCGGAGGGGCGCGCGGCGCTCCCCCGCCCGGCCCGGGGCTGAGCAGGCTGCGGAACATGCGCCGGCGGTGGCGCCGGCTGTACGCCGCGGAGGATGCGCCGCGAGCGGTGTGCGCCGCGGGAGCCGCGCCGCGGGCGGTGTGCCGCAAGCGGTGTGCGCCGCGGGATCCGCGCCACAAACGCTGTGCGCCGCGAGAGCCGCGCCGTGTGCTGTGTGCCGCAGGCGGTGTGCGCCGCGGGAGCCGCGCCGCGGATCGGGCCTTGAGCACGGAAAGGGGTTGCAATGGCATGGGACGCATCGGACCGGTGGAACTGGTGATCATCGGCGTGGTGCTCCTGTTCATCATCGGTCCGGCGAAGATACCACAGTTCGCGCGGTCGATCGGACAGGGGTTGCAGGAGTTCCGCAAGGGCGTGCGCGCCGCCAGAGAAGAGGTCGGCGAGGCGCTGAAGGAAAACGAGAAGGAAGATGAGCCGCCCCCGACGCCCCGGGGGAAGGCGTCTTGACCGCTCCGGACGGGCTGGGGCGGCCGGAGGGATCGGGGGTGACGACCATGCAGGCACAGCCTCTCAGCATCTCCCGCATGCAGGCGCAGGAAACCGTCGTGGACTGGCGGGACGTGCTCGCCGTCCTGCGGCGGCGCTGGCTGGCCGTCGGCGCGACGGTCGCGCTGTGCACGGCGGCCGCCGTCGCCGCCAGCCTCTTCGTCCTGCCGCCGGTGTACCAGGCGGAGGCGGTCGTCCGGGTGCGGGACGTGATCGATGCCAGGCCGGGGCAGGCGCGCACGGGTGCCGGCGCCGCCCCGTCTCTGGCGGAGCCGCGCACGACGGCGGAGTACGCCCGGCTGATGGCGAGCCCCGCCCTGCTGGCCAAGGTGGCGGAAAGCGCGCGGCCGACCACCGTCGAGGAGTTGGCCGCCATGGTCCGGGTCAAGCCGGTGCGCGACACCAACCTGCTCTCGGTGACGGTGCGGGCCGCCGACCCGCAGCGGGCGGCGGAGGTGGCCAACCGGCTGGCCTCGCGCTTCGTCGAGGGCCAGGCGAGCCAGGACGAGGCGCGCAAGGATGCCTACATGAAGGCGCTGCAGCGGCAGGCGGCGGACGTGTCGCGCCGCATCAGCGCCCTGCGCGGCGCCGCCGCGGCGGCGGAGCCTCCCCCGGGCGCGCCGGGTGCGCCGGGCGCGTCGAGCGCGCCGCCCGCGTCGAACGCGCCGGGTGCGTCGGGTGCGCCGGCGGGGGTGGCGGG
>DYIH01000231.1 GCA_020723785.1 Thermaerobacter marianensis | reverse complement strand
GCCCCACTACGCCATGTCCGGCGGCACCCTCATCGCCCTGGCCGCCGACGAGATCTACATGGACGAGAACGCCGTGCTGGGTCCCGTCGACCCGCAGTTGGGCGGGTTGCCGGCCGTGTCCATCATCAAGGCGGTCCAGGAGAAGGGTGTCGACAAGGTTGACGATCAGACCCTGATCCTGAAGGACGTGGCGGAGAAGGCGCTGGAACAGGTCCACGACGTGGTCGCCTCCCTGCTCGGCGACAAGATGGAGCCCCCGGAGGCCGAGCGGGTGGCCCGCCTGCTGACCCACGGCAAGTGGACCCACGACTACCCCATCACCTGCGACCACCTGGGCCGCATGGGTTTGCGCATCAACTGCGAACTGCCGCGGGAGATCTACCTGCTCATGGATCTCTACCCCCAGCCGCCCGCCCGCCGGCCGACCGTGCAGTTCGTGCCGGTGCCCTACACGCGGGAGCCCGAGCGGCGCCGCTGAGACGACAGGAACAGCGCGGATGAGCCGGCAGAAGGTCGGCAGCGCGCCTTTTTCACCACGCCCCTAACAATGCCTCTGTTTGGCGAGGGGCATGCCTATGGTATACTGTATATAATACTGTATACATATTTATCCGTGCAGGGGAGGGAAACACGTATGGCGCTGAGCAAGCGGACACAGTTGTATCTCGCGAGAGAGCAATGGGCCACGGTAGAGGCAACAGCCCGGCGGCTCGGGGTATCCAGTGCGGAGGTGGTGCGCCGGGCCATCGACATGTACTGCCGGCAAATGCCCGATTTTTCTAGTACGGCGGCCAAGGTGGCCGGTGCTTGGAAGGGAAGGAAGGGGCTGCCGAAAAGCTCTGACGTGCGACGCTTCCGCCAGGAGTGGGAGAAACGTCCCGGTGGCTAAGTATCTGTTCGACACCGATGTTCTTATCAACCTTCTGCACGGCGATCCCGATACCGTGCAGGCATTGACACGGTTGGCTCCCGCGGATGAGACCTTCTTTTCCGTGATCACCGAGGCAGAGCTTTACGCCGGGTTGGCTGAGCATGACACACCGGAGGCTGAACCGGTAAAGGCGATCCTCTCTGCCATGATTCGCGTCCCTGTCGATGGGGATATCGCACGGCAAGCCGGCAGGTACCGAAACCGATACGGCAGGCAATGCGGGACCGGGTTGCCGGATGCCCTGATCGCTGCCACAGCCAAGGCTTTGGAAGCCTTGCTCGTAACCGAGAACATCCGCCATTTCCCCATGCCCGAGGTTCGCGCCATGACCGCTGCCCAACTGCGCGTGTTTCTTGGAGATAAAGAGGTAACGCAACCGTAGAACCGTCGTTGCCTTGGGTGGGGGTGCTGTCTGGGTGGAGGAACTACGGTTCGGTGGTTGTCTTTCCCGCGTCCGGCGCGACCTGGCCGGGCCCGCCGGACAAGCCGGCGACCGTGGCCGGGTCGCCGTCGGAGACGTAGCGCCGCTCCGGGTGCTCGTCGAAATAGCGCAGCCAGCGGTCCAGGTTGCTGGTGGACTCGAAGCGCGAGTCCACCGCCTGGATGCGCGGTAGGCGGTATGGATCGAACCGCGGGCTGTGCGGGGATGGGGCGGGGTTGGCCCCGACCAGCAGGAAGGCCCGGATGCGATAGGATGTACCCTGGTGGCTGCCGGTCTTGGCCGCTTCCGCCGCCCGGGGCAGGCCGCCGTATGGCAGGGCCAGGGTCTGGGGCTGAAGGTCCGGCACGGCCTCGCGCAGCAATCGCACCTGGCCCGCCAGTTCCCGCATGGTGCCGGCCGCGTCCAGCCTGGCCAGGTTGGCATGGGTCAGGGTGTGATTGCCCACCTCGAAGCCCTGCTCCACCAGGAAGCGGACCTTTTCTGGCCAGGAATCGGCCTGCTCGAAAGGCAGGTCGTTGACGTAAAACGTCGCCCGCAAGCCCCAATCGGGGTGCTTCTCGTGGAAGTCCAGCAGGATGCCGACGGCCGAGTCGGGGTCGATGAGCCGCTTGCCGTCCTTCACGATATAGCGGAACTGCCCCGCCGTACCGTCGTCGAAGGTGAGCACCACCGGGCTATAACCCTTGGGTAGGTCGACGCGCCGGTCGAGGAGGTCGGTCAGGTTCACGGGCCGGTAGCCGCGCCGGTAGAGTTCCTCCAAGTCGCGGCGGAAGTTCTCCGGTGTCCGCGCCCAGCGCCCCTCCTCCGGACCGATGACGTGGTATTCGACGATCATGACCTGGCCCGTCTCGTTGGGGGCCAAGGAGCCGAGCGCTTGCGGACCGGCCGCCGGTGCGGCATGGCTGCCGGCCGCCGGACTGTGGCCGGGCGGGGTGGCTGACGCCGCGTCCGCCGCGGGTTGCGCGGGCGCCGGCGCAACCGGCGTGGCGGCCGCCGGGCGCCCATTCCTTTGGGCTGACGCCGGCCCGCGGGAGACCGCCGTACCCGGCGGCGTCGCGCGCGAGCAGCCGGCGACCGCGGCCAGGAGTAACGCCACGAAGGTCACAAGGTACGAGGCCGCCCGCCGCGTTCCCATGGCCCGACGCCTCCTCACGGCTTTGCCGGGGCGGGCCGTGTGTCGGATGGCGGCTCGGGGTTGCCGTCGATCAGCCGGTAGTCCACGCCTGGTGTATAGACGTTTTTCGGGTTCCAGAGGAGGAAGGCGTCGATGCCGGCGTCCCGCAGCGCCCGGATCTGGGCCTCCACCTCGGCCTTGCCGTAGCTCACCCCGCGCAGGGAGAAGTCCTGGATCCAGGGGCGGTGGCGGGTGAGCGGCAGGCCGGGGGTCTTCTCCCGCGCCTTCATCATGCTGCTGTACACCGTCTCGTACGGCGCGGCGTTGGGGTTGCGCAGGCCGTAGTTGCCGGGGTTGTAGTGGGACGGGTAGACCATCGGCGAGATGTAGTC
>DYIH01000230.1 GCA_020723785.1 Thermaerobacter marianensis | reverse complement strand
GCCGAGCCCTGCCCGATGGTCGTCGGCGGGCCTGCGCCGTTTTCATCACTCGTGGCGCTGTAACCTTTCCGGTGAAGGTCTTGACGCCCGCGCCGGCTGTTTTAAAATAGTGGGAGCAGGTGGTATGTCTATTAAACAGATGGGAGAGGAAGAAATTTTGACCCGGCCGATTTACGTCCTCGGGCACCGCAACCCCGATACCGACTCCATCGCCGCCGCCCTGGGTTACGCCGAACTGAAGCAACAGACGGGCGATGACGCCGTTGCCGCACGGGCCGGCAAGCCCAACCCGGAGACCCAGTTCGCCCTGGAGACGTTCGAGGTCGAACCGCCCATCCTCATCGCCAGCCTGCGGCCCCGCGTCCGCGACGTGGTCCGTTACGGACTGGTGGCCGCCGCGCCGGAGGCGTCCTTTTCCCAGGCCGCCCGCCTGATGCGCGAGAACCGGTTGAAAGCCATGCCTGTCCGCGACGAGGAGGGCCGGCTGGCCGGTATCGTGTCCATCGCCGACGTGATGGAACTCTACATCGACGCCGTCGGCCTCGGCGACAGGGCGGTGACGGCCGACGACGTCAGGGCCGTCCTGGAGAGGCCGGTAGCCGAGGTCATGCGCCGGGAAGTGGTCCATTTCACGCTCGACGACCCGCTTCAGGATGTCCGCCAGGTCATGGCTCAGACCAAGCACCGGTCCTACCCGGTCGTCGATGAGGCGGGCCGGCTCGTGGCCCTGCTGTCCCCGTCCGACTTGACCGACGTGCCGCAACAAAAAGTCATCCTCATCGACCACAACTCGCCCGAAGAGGCGGTTCCGGGCATCGAGGAGGCGGAAGTGCTGGAGATCATCGACCACCACCGGCTGGCCGGCCTCCAGACGGCGTCGCCGCTGTTCATCCGCATGGAACCGGTCGGCTCGTCGTCGACGATCGTCACCACCATGTTCCTAGAACGCGGCCTGAAACCGAGCCGCGGCCACGCCGGCATGCTCCTGAGCGCCATTCTGTCGGACACCCTGCTCTTCAAGTCGCCCACCTGCACGCTCCAGGACCGGGCCATGGCCGAAGTGCTCTGGGAAATCGCCGGCGTCGACTGGAAGGTGTACGGCCTGGCCATGCTGCGGGCCGGTTCCAGCCTGCGCGACAAGCCGGTCGGCGAATTGATCACCCTGGACTACAAGGTCTTCCGGCTGGACGGGCGGCGGGTCGGCGTCGGCCAAATAAACACCATGGACCTGCAGGAGACGCTGGAGCGCAGGGGCGAGTTCCTGGAGGAGATGGAACGGCGCCGCGAAGCCGACGGGTTGGACGCCGTACTGCTCATGGTCACCGACCCGATCGAGGAAGGCAGCGAGGTCCTCTATACCTCGGCCGATCCGCAGTTGATGGATGTCGCCTTCGGCCGGGCGGAGGCCGCCGGGTCGGTCTTCGTCCCCGGCATGGTTTCGCGCAAGAAGCAGATGATCCCCCTCCTGACGCGGGCCGTCTCCGCCGTCGCCGGCGCCGCGTAAACGGGTTCCGTCCGATCAGGGTACGCCGGCGACTGTCGGTCCCGGGGCATGTTGCGTCGCGGCGCGTCTCACCATAATGCCGGAAGCAGACTCTGGAGGTGATGCGCATGCCGCGCTATCGCCAGCGCCGGACCGGGCAGGACGCGGAGACGCGCCGGGCGGGGCCGTCGGATTTCCTCAACGTGGAAAACCGGCGGCGGGAGCATTTCCCCGAGGAGTTCGCCGAGGGGCCGTACGGCGCGCCGGTGATGGAGGGGGATGCCCCCGCCGGGCCGGTCCTGACCGGGGAGGTGGCGCCCGGATCGGGTTTACGCCGGCCCGAGGACCGGGGCGCGCCGCGTCCGACGTAACGTAAAATTCATGGCAGGATGCGGGCGAGGCCGGAGCGAATACCTCCGATGAGTCCGTCTTCACGTGACGAAGGGGGTCGCCGGTGAGCGTCGCGGAAGAAATGGCGAGGCAGGCCCGGGCCATGGCGCCGGACCTGGTGGCCTGGCGGCGGCGCCTGCACGTCCACCCGGAGCCGAGCTTCCAGGAACACGAAACCGCCCGGTTCGTGGCCGACACCCTGGCGGGATGGGGGCTGGCGGTGGAGCGGCCCACCGAGACGGGGGTGGTGGCCGTGGTCGGCAGGGCCGGATGCGGCCCCACCGTCGCCCTGCGGGCCGACATGGACGCCCTGCCCATCCAGGAAGAGAACCAGGTCGGGTACGCCTCGCGGCGGCCGGGGGTGATGCATGCCTGCGGTCATGACGGCCACACGGCCATCCTGCTGGGGGTGGCCCGTGTTCTCGCCGATCGGCGGGAGGCCCTGCCCGGGCGGGTGAAGCTTGTCTTCCAGCCCGCGGAGGAGACGCCGCCGGGGGGCGCCCTGCCCCTGATCGAGGCCGGTGTGCTGGACGGGGTGGAGGCCATCGTCGGCCTCCATCTGTGGTCTGACCTGCCGGCCGGCACCGTCGGCGTCCGCAGCGGGCCGGTGATGGCCAACGCCGACGAGTTCCGCATCGTCGTCGAGGGCCGTGGCGGCCACGGCTCCCAGCCCCATCGGGCGGTGGACGCCCTCCTCGTCGCCGCCCAGGTGGTGCTCAACCTGCAGACCGTCGTCAGCCGGCGCGTCGATCCCCTCCGCCCGGCGGTGGTCAGCGTCGGCACGGCGCAGGCCGGGCACGCCTTCAACGTCGTCGCGCCGAAGGCCACCCTGACGGGGACGGTGCGCACCTTTGACGAGGAGACGCGCCGGATCGTCCATGCCGAGGTGGCGCGCATCGTGGAACACACCTGTGCCATGGCCGGGGCGACGGGGGAGTGCGAGTTCTTCGGGGGGTACCCGGCGGTGGTCAACCACCCCGGCCTCACGGCGGTGGCGGCCGCGGCCG
>DYIH01000229.1 GCA_020723785.1 Thermaerobacter marianensis | reverse complement strand
TCAGGAATGAGGCTAATTTCCAAAAAATTTCCCCCAAAACTTCTTGACACACTCTGCGGCCGAAGGGCTGTTGACAGTTGGGAATTCAAAGGATATAATCGAAGACCGAGCAGGGGGTTTTATGCCCTCTGCGTGCTTCATGTTGATGGCAATTTCGAGTCCGACCGGTCTGAGTCGCGTCAATGCGGGCCGACGTAAAGGCTTCAGTGAGTGCGCCCCGGGTATCGGCACAGCGGATGGACGGGCAGGCCCACTTTGACCTGCCGTTTGAGGAGGCAATCCCGGTGAAGTGGACGTATCAACCCAAGAAGCGCAAGCGTCAGAGAACGCACGGGTTTCGCGCCCGGATGGCCACGCAGGGCGGGCGGCGGGTGCTCAAGCGCCGCCGGTTGAAGGGCCGGGAGCGCCTTTCCTGGTAATATCACAAGCCGGGTAGCCGCGGATTGCGTCGCGGGCGGGGGCGGATGGTTTGAAGGAACTGGAGCCCCTGCGTGGGAGTGAGGAGTTCCAAAGGGTGTTCAAGGGAGGGCGGTCGCTGGCCAACCGGGTGGCTGTCCTTTATTTTCTGCCCAACGGGGTTGGTAAGGTCCGCAGCGCGTTGGTCACCTCACGCAAGCTCGGCAAAGCGGTCGTACGTAATCGGGTGCGACGCCGCTTCCGTGAAGTGCTGAGGCGGCACCGCGCGGCGCTCGGTGGCGGCTGGGACCTCGTTATCATGGCGCGCCGGCGGTCGCGTGAAGCCCCCTGGCCGGAGATCGAGGGGAGCCTCGTGGCACTCCTCAAGCAGGCAGGGGTTTACCATCAACCGTAAAGGACCGCGGCGCCGGGCGAATGAACCGTGCGACGGTGAAAAGAGGGGCTATTGCGGCATGTTGCGCCGTGGAGTCATCGCTGTGATCGCTTTTTACCGCAGATGGATTTCCCCGCTCAAGCCGCCTGCCTGCCGTTTCGTGCCCAGTTGTTCGGCTTATGCTCAGGAAGCTGTCCGGCGGCACGGGTTGCTGAAGGGCGGTGGCCTGGCTCTCCGGCGGGTGGTGCGTTGCGGGCCGTGGCACCCCGGCGGGTATGATCCGGTACCGGGCGCGGGAGACCGCCGGGACAGGCGGAGTCTTTAGTCAAAGGGGACGCGTTTCTTGACCGGTTTGTGGGATGCGTTGATCAAGGGTTTTTCGGATATTATGCAATTTTTTCAGTCTATAACGGGCAGCTACGGCCTGGCCATCATCCTTTTGACGGTCGCGGTGCGTCTTCTGCTCTGGCCCCTCACCCACTCGCAGGTGGTTTCGACGCGGCGCATGCAGGCCCTGCAGCCAGAGCTCGAAAAACTGCGGAAGAAGCATGGTAACGACCAAGCCAGGCTGAACCAGGAAATGATGAAGCTGTGGCGGGAAAACAAGATCAACCCGGCGTCCGGCTGCCTGCCCCTGTTGGTGCAGATGCCCATCTTCATCGCGCTGTACCAGGCCATTTTGAAGTTTCCGGCGTTGCAGGGTGCCGCCTTCCTCTGGATACCGAGCCTGGCGGCCAAAGATCCTTACTACATATTGCCGGTAGTCGCCGGCGTGACCACCTACTTCCAGATGCGGATGACGACACCGTCGGGAACTCCGCAGCAGCCCGCGCAGCAGATGATGACCTGGGTATTTCCGGTTATGATGGTCTACTTCACGATCGTGCTGCCGGCCGGCCTGGGCCTCTACTGGGCCGTGGGCAACCTGTTGACGATACTGCAGCAGAAGATAGCCTATGCCAGTCCCATGGCGCCGAGGGGAAATGCGAGTGCGTGAGTTCGAGGTGGAAACGACGGGCCGGAGCGTCGACGAGGCAGTCGAGCTTGCTCTGGCGGAGTTGGGGGTCGGGCGGGACCAGGTCGAGGTGGAGATCCTGGAGGAAGTGGAAAACCGGGGCTTCCTCGGTATCGTGCGACATAGGGAGGTGCGCGTCCGAGTCCGCCGGAAAGGATCCCGGGCCGATCTGGCGGCGGAGTTCGTCAGGCAGGTCGGGGATCTCCTTGAGTTGCCGCTTAAGGTTACGGCGGCGGAGGATGCGGAGAAGATCGCCGTCGATGTCGAGGGCGTGGACCTGGGCCTGTTGATCGGGCGGCGCGGTCAGACCCTGGAGGCGCTCCAGTACCTGACGAATGCGGTCGTCAACCGGGTATCGCGGGAGCGGCGGCCCATAGTGGTGGATGTGCAGGGGTACCGGCGCCGGCGCGGCGAGGCCCTGGAGCGGCTGGCTCGGCGTATGGCTGAAAGGGCGGTGCGAACCGGCCGTGAGGTCGTGCTGGAACCCATGACTCCGCAGGACCGGCGAATCGTTCATTTGGCGCTGCAGGGGCACTCGCGGGTGGCGACGGCGAGCGAGGGGGAGGAGCCCTTCCGGAAAGTGGTGATCACGCCACTCAAGTGACCGCTACGGGGCGTGGCGGCAACGTGGCAGATGGCCGTTTCACGCGACTGGAAAGCTCTCCCCTTTTGCCCGGCAAGGCCGGGTTTTATCTTTTATACGGGGAGCGGGATGACGTGGCATTGTCCAGGTTCGCAAAAGCCTTGCATGGGGATACGATCGTCGCCCCGGCAACGGCGCCCGGCGAGGCGGCCGTGGGTATCGTGCGCGTCAGCGGCCCCCTGGCCCTGGATGTGGCGGACCGCCTCTTCCGCCGGGCCAAAGGGCGTGCGGGCCATTGGGAGACCCACCGGGCTTACTTTGGCCGGGTTGTGGATCCGGAAAGCGGCGAGGCCATCGACGAGGCGATTCTGCTGGTGATGCGCGGTCCGCGCTCCTTCACGGGCGAGGACGTGGTGGAATTTCAGTGCCATGGCGGGCCCGTGGTGCTGAACCGGGTTTTGGAATCGGTTCTGGCTTGCGGTGCGAGGTTGGCCGAGCCTGGGGAATT
>DYIH01000228.1 GCA_020723785.1 Thermaerobacter marianensis | reverse complement strand
CTGCCGGCGTTGGCAAGACCAAACATTACATTTCTATGCCACACGGAGCGGGCTTATCCACGCCGGCCGGCTCGCCCGCGACGCCGCCGGCATCGGCGGACAGCACGCGCACCAGCGCCACTCGGTTCATCAGTTCCCCGCCGCCGCGGAAGCGGACACGCACGTAGTCGCCCGTATACCCTTCCAGCCAACTTCCGGCCGCGCCGTCCTCCTCCACCAGCACCCGGACGGTCCGGCCCACCAAGCGGCGGTGAGCAGCCAGGGCCAGCCGGTCGCCCAGGGCGATCAGCTCGCGAACGCGCCGCTCCTTGACCGGGGCCGGCACGGCGTCCGGGAACCGCGCTGCCGGCGTACCGGACCGCGGCGAGAAGGGGAATACGTGGAGCCGGCTGAAGCCGATCTCCTCCAGGAAGGCCAGGGTTCGGGCATGATCGTCCTCGGTTTCGCCGGGGAATCCGGCCATGACGTCGGTGGTCAGGCCCAGGTCCGGCATGGCCGCCCGCGCCCTGGCCGCCAACTCGCGGAACCCCGCCGCCGTGTAGCGGCGGCGCATCCGCGCCAGCACCGCGTCGGAGCCGGACTGTAGCGGCAGGTGCAGGTGGTGGCAGACCTTGGGCAGCGCGGCCATTGCCTCCAGCAAACCCTCGTCCAGGTCCATGGGCTCAAGGGAACTGATGCGGATGCGCGCGATCCCCGGCACGTCGTGGATCAGGCGCAGCACATCGGCCAGGCAGGGTTTTTCCGGCAGATCGCGGCCATATGCGCCCAGGTGGATGCCGGTGAGCACGACCTCCCTGAAGCCCGCCCCGGCCAGCCGCTCCACCTCGGAACGGACGTTCTCCGGTCGCCGCGACCGCACCCGGCCCCGGGCGTAGGGGATGACGCAATAGGTGCAGAATTCCTGACAGCCCTCCTGGATCTTGTGGGCCGCCCGGGTGCGGCCCTCGAACCCCTCGATGGCCAGTTCCTCGAACTCCCGGACGCGGAAGATGTCATCCACGGCATTGACGGGCCCCGCGAACCGCGCCTCCTCGGCCAGGTCGACCACGCGGCCGCGATCATGGTTCCCCAGCACGACGTCCACGCCGGGGATGCCGGCCACCTCGCCGGGCGCCGTCTGCGGGTAGCAGCCGGCGACGACGACCACGGCCTCCGGGTTGCGCCGGCGCGCCCGGCGGATGAGCTGGCGCGACTTGCGATCGCCCTCGTGGGTCACCGTGCAGGTGTTGATCACGTAAACGTCGGCGGCCTCGTCGAAGTCGACGGCCTGGTAGCCCCGCCTTCGGAACAGCGCAAGCATGGCCTCGCCGTCGTATTGGTTCACCTTGCAACCCAGGGTGTGGAACGCCACGCGCCGCATTCGGGGAAAACCTCCAAACCATCGGCCGCCATGGGATTCGTTGCCGTCCCGCCTTGATGCCACATCCCGCCGTGTCCCCTGTGTCCCACGCAATTCCGCGGGTGGAGATCGGGAGGATCGTGCGTTCCTCCGGCCGCCATAGGATTCGTTGCCGTCCCGCCTTGATGCCACATCCCGCCGTGTCCCCTATGTCCCACGCAATTCCGCGGGTGGAGATCGGGAGGATCGTGCGTTCCTCCGGCCGCCATAGGATTCGTTGCCGTCCCGCCTTGATGCCACATCCCGCCGTGTCCCCTATGACTAATTCTAATGTGTATGATATCGTGGAAGCATTCGTGGCGAAAGGAGCCGGTGAGGTGGCCGTTTACACCATCACCCGCACGGAAAGCGGCAAAAAGTTGCACCGTTTCCTGCGGCAGTGGCTGCGGGAAGTGCCCCTTTCCGCCATCCACAAGGCGCTGCGCACCGGGCGCGTCCTGGTCAACGACGCCCGCGGCGAAGCCGGCCAGGTCCTCCACGAAGGCGACGTGGTGCGGTGGGATATGGCCGGCGGAGAGCCGGTCCCGCACCGCCACCGGGCTCCTGGCAGCCATGCGCCGGCCCCTCCTCTCGGCCTGGACATCATCCATGAGGACGAAGACCTGTTGGTTCTCAACAAGCCCGCCGGACTGCTGACCCACGGCGACCGTCCGGGCGACCAGGACACCCTGATCGACCGCGTCCTGGCCTACCTGGGGGAGCGCGGGGATCTGGCCGGCCAGGTGGTCCGCCCCGCGGCGGCCAACCGCCTGGACCGCAACACGAGCGGCCTGGTGCTGGTGGGGAAGAACGCCTCCGCGTTGCGGGAGCTGGCCCGGGCGATCCGGGAGCACCGGCTGTCAAAGGAATACCTGACGGTGGTCGAGGGGCGCCTGCCCGGGCGGGGCGAACTGCGCGACACGCTGGTGCGCGACAACGCGGCGCGGCTGACCCGGGTGGCCACCGCCGGGGAACCTGGCCGCCCCGCCCTCACCCGTTACCGCACCCTCGACGCCCGCAACGGCTTGAGCCTGGTGGTGGTCGAACCGGTCACCGGCCGCACCCACCAGATCCGCGCCCAGTTCGCCGCCGCCGGCCACCCGCTGCTGGCCGACCGCAAGTACGGCGGTCGGGCGGCTTTCGGGTTGACCTTTCCCCTCCTGCACGCCGCCCACGTGCGCCTGCCCGACGGGCGGGAATTCACCGCGCCCCTGCCGGAGCCATTTCAACGGCTCCTCGGACAGATCGGCCTGGAGACATAACGGGACGCGCTAGCCGCCCAGGTCACCAAGTTCGTACAGCATCAGAGCGATGGCGACCAGCCCGGCCGTCTCCGTGCGCAGGATGCGCGGCCCCAGGGTCACCGGCCGCGCCCCGAACCCCCGCGCCAGCGCCACCTCCTCGGGGGCCAGGCCGCCTTCTGGGCCGATGAGCACCGACACCGAAGACACCTTCCTCCCTGCTGCCTCCCGGAGGACCGTCCTGAGAGAGATATCCCGTTCCTCCTCCCAGGGAACCAGGAACAGATCGGCCTCGGCCAACCGTGGCAGCGCCCCGGCCAGGTCGCCGATCGGGGCGA
>DYIH01000227.1 GCA_020723785.1 Thermaerobacter marianensis | reverse complement strand
CGTCGGCCAGGCCCGCGGCGTCATCCTCCTGGCCGCGGCCGAGGCGGGGCTTCCGGTTATCGAATACACCCCCATGGAGGTCAAGATGGCCGTCACCGGCTACGGCCGGGCCGACAAGCGCCAGGTGGAGGCGATGGTCCGCGCCCTCCTCGGCCTGGTGGAGCCAGTGCGGCCCGACGATGCCGCCGACGCCCTGGCGGTGGCCGTCTGCGGCCACCACCGCCACCGCTTCGACAGCCTTGCCGGAGCCGGGGGGAGCGGCCGGTGATCGCTTTCCTGCGCGGCCGCCTGGCCTCCGTCGACGCCAACCAGGTGGTGGTGGACGTGGGCGGCGTCGGCTACAGCCTGGCGGTTCCGGCCGGCACGCTGGACCGCCTGCCGGCCACGGGCCGGGAGGTTACACTGCACACCTCGCTGCAGGTCCGTGAGGACGCCTGGAGCCTGTACGGTTTCGCCACACCCGAGGAGCGCCGCGCCTTCGAACTCCTGGTGGGCGTCAACGGCGTGGGCCCCAGGCTGGCCCTGGCCGTCCTGTCCGGCCTCGGCCCTGCCGGTCTGGCCCAGGCGGTGCTGCTGGAGGACGCCGCCGCCCTGGCGCGCGTCCCCGGCGTGGGGAAGAAGACGGCCCAGCGGCTTATCCTGGAGCTGAGGGGCAAGCTGGGGGGGCTCGACGAGGCCGGCCTGGCGCCGGCGGCGCCGACGGCCGAAGCCGGCCCGGCGGGCGGCGGCGACGCCTTTGCCGAGGCGGCGGCCGCCCTGGCGGCGCTGGGCTATTCCGGGGCCGAGGCGGCGCGGGCGGTGGAGGCCGCGCGCCGGCGGCTGCCGGGGGGCGGCGCGGACGCGGACGTGGAGGTGATCGTGCGCCAGTCCCTGCGCGAACTGGCGCGTTAAGGCCGTGGCCCCCGGCGGACCGGATCCGTCGGGGTTTGAGGGGTCCCCGCCGGATCCAAGGCTCGGTGGGGTGAAGCGGGGGGTAGGGCATGGAGCGGCGGATCGTTTCAGGGCAGGCCGACGCCGCGGAGGCGTTGATCGAAGAGGGGCTGCGGCCCCGCACCCTGCAGGAGTTCCGCGGCCAGGCCAAGGTCAAGGAACTGCTGGACATCTATATCGCGGCCGCCCGGGAACGGCGCGAGGCCCTGGATCACGTCCTGCTCTACGGCCCGCCGGGCCTGGGCAAGACGACGCTGGCCCACGTCATCGCCCACGAGTTGGGGGTCGGCATTCGCGTCACCTCCGGCCCGGCCATCGAGCGGCCGGGCGACCTGGCCGCGCTGCTCACCAACCTGGAGGAGCGCGACGTCCTCTTCATCGATGAGATACATCGACTCAGCCGGACGGTGGAGGAGATCCTCTACCCGGCCATGGAGGACTTCGCCCTGGACATCGTCATCGGCAAAGGGCCGGGGGCGCGTTCGGTGCGCCTGCCCCTGCCGCGGTTTACGCTCGTGGGGGCCACCACCAGGGCGGGGATGCTCACCTCCCCGCTGCGGGACCGTTTCGGGGTCATCCTTAAGCTCGACTATTACGGCGATGCCGATCTGCGGGCCATCGTCGGGCGGGCGGCCCGGCTGCTGGGCGTGGAGATCGACGAAGCGGGAGCGCTCGAGGTCGCCCGCCGCGCCCGTGGCACGCCGCGGGTGGCCAACCGCCTGTTGCGCCGGCTGCGGGACATCGCCCAAGTCCGCGGCGAGGGCCGGATTACGCGTGAGGTGGCCCGTGAGGGGCTCGCCATGCTCGAGGTGGACGAACGCGGCCTGGAGGATACCGACAAGCGCCTGCTGCGGGCGATCATCACCCTGTACGGCGGGGGGCCGGTGGGGCTGGAGACCCTGGCTGCCGCCACCAGCGAGGAGGCCGAGACGATCGAGGACGTCTACGAGCCGTTCCTGATGCAGGCCGGCTTCCTGCAGCGGACGCCCCGCGGCCGCGTGGCCACGCCCGCGGCCTACGCCCACCTGGGCATCCCCTGCGAGCGCGCCGCGGCGGCGCCGGGCGAGGCGCCGGACGGGCGGCAGGTGCGCCTGATCTGAGGGGTTGGAGTATAATTTCATGCCAAGTCCGCATGCGCGGAGCCGTTGCGGTTCGGGGGGAGTGGCATGCCCGGTTTCGACGGGTTCGGCAAGATGCTCGTCGTCTTCGGCCTCATCCTGGTGGCGGCCGGCCTCTTCATCTGGCTGGGAGGCCAGTGGTTCAACCTTGGCCGCCTGCCCGGCGATATTTATGTTAAACGGGGGAATTTCACCTTTTACTTTCCCCTGGTGACATCGATCATCGTCAGTCTGCTCCTGACAGTGATCCTGAACCTGCTGTCGCGGCGCTGACCGGCGGCGCGGCGGATTTCGTCAACGAGACCCCCGTAAACAACAGTCTTGGGTCGAACTCTTTACTAAGCGGGGTGCAACGATGGGTTTCCTACCACCCCGCCGGATCCCCGGATCCGGCGGGGACCCCATGGGATTCCGGCGCCGAGCCGGGGCTCCCCAACGAGCCGGCGGATCCGTTGGGGACTCGCAACCGCCCCCCCATGACCCGGCTCCCATGGAACAGCCGGGGGCGGCGGCCGCGGGACCGGAGTCCGATCCCGTGGCGCTGGTTCGCCTTGCCCGCGAGGGGGATCGGTCGGCCCGCGAGACACTGCTCCGGTCCTACGCGCCTTTCGCGCTCAGGGTTGCGTCCCAGACCTGCGGCCGCTACGTCGCCATGGGTCAGGACGACGAGGCGAACGTGGCGCTCCTGGCTTTCAACGAGGCCATCGACGGCTACCGGCCGGACAAGGGGCGGTCATTCCTCGGCTTCGCAGAAACCGTCATCCGCCGGCGGCTCATCGATCACTTCCGGGGACAGAAAGCCGGCCGCGAGGTGCCCCTGTCGGACCTGGAGGTGGAGGACGAGGAAGGCGGCGTTTACTGCCCGGCGGAGATGCAGGCGGCGGTGGCGCGGCACGAGGCCGCCGAGGAGGGGCTGG
>DYIH01000226.1 GCA_020723785.1 Thermaerobacter marianensis | reverse complement strand
CGGGCCTACGGGACGCTGCTGGCCTACCTGCTGGCCAGCTTCCTGTTTCTCAAGTTCCTGCTGCCATTCGTGTTGCCTTTCGTGTTGGCCCTGTTCCTGGCCAACCTCATCGACCCCGCGGTGAACTGGCTGGAAGAGCGCTGGCGGGTACCGCGCGGGGTCGGGGCCGCCCTGGTCATCGCCTTCCTGCTGGCGTCCCTCGCGGTCGGCGGCGTTTTGGCCCTGTCCCGCCTGGGGTTGGAACTCATCACCCTGTCCCGTTCCCTCCCCTCGGCTTACTTGGAAGTGGCCGACCTGGCCGGGCGGGTGGCCGATCAGGTCGGGCGCTTTTCCGAATCGCTCCCGCCGGCCCTCAAGGCCACTCTGAACCGGCAACTGGAAGGCATGTACCGCATGGCCCAGAACCTGCTGGCCGGCGGGCTGGGAGTGCTGCAGGGCTGGTTCCAGGCCCTGCCGGGCGCCGGAATGGTGGCCCTGGTCACCGCCATCGCCACCTACCTGGTCAGCCGGGACAAGGCCCTCATCCGGCGTTTCCTGTTGGGCCTGGCGCCCCGTGGATGGCGGAGGGGGTTGGTCAGCGTCAAGGACGAACTCCTGGCCTCGACGGTTGGTCTGGTCAAGGCCCAGGCGGTCCTCGTCCTGCTGACGTTCGCCGTCATCCTCGCCGGCCTGACCATCCTGGGGACGCCGTACGCCCTCTCGGCCTCGATCGGCAGCGCGTTGCTGGACGTGATCCCCGTCCTGGGGCCGGCCCTGATCTTCGTGCCCTGGGCCGCCTATGCGCTGCTGCAGGGGAACGTTTCCATGGCCCTGGCCCTCCTGCTCATCTACGGCAGCGTCAGCGTCGTTCGCGCCATCGCGCAGGCCTATGTCATCGGAGGAAGGATCGGCCTGCACCCGCTCGCCACCCTGCTGGCCCTCTACCTGGGGGTCGGGGTCTTCGGCGCCGCCGGGTTCATCTACGGCCCACTGGTTGCCATCGTGCTCAAGGCCGCCGTCGCGGCCGGCCTGCTGCCACGGGGGCCCCTCAATACCGGGGGCGGAATCGCCAACGGGTAGGTGGAGTCGCGGCGAAAGCGCCGGTCCGCGCGACACGCGAAGACCAGGTGCGATATAATCTTGAGAAGGGGTGCTGGCGGACGTGAAGAATATCGTCATCCTCGGCTCCACAGGTTCCATCGGCCGCCAGGCCCTGGACGTGGTGCGAGCCCATCCCGGCCGCTGGCGCGTCGCCGGCCTGGCCGCCGGGCGGAACGCCGGGCTCCTGGCCGAACAGGCCCGGGAGTTCCGTCCGGCCGCCGTGGCCATGGCCGACGGCGGAGCGGCCGCCAAACTGGCCCGCGAGCTGGCGCCCCTGGGCATCGAGGTGCTGGCCGGGGCCGAGGGTCTCGAGATGCTCGCCGTGCTGCCGGAGGCTCACCTCGTGCTGTCGGCCATGGCCGGCAGCGCCGGCCTGGCGCCGACCTACCGGGCGATCCTGGCCGGAAAGGACGTTGCCTTGGCCAATAAGGAAACCCTGGTGGCCGGCGGCCCGCTGGTCATGGAGGCGGTGCGCCGGCGGGGCGTCCGGCTGCTGCCGGTGGACAGCGAGCACAGCGGCCTGTTCCAGTGCCTGCAGGGGCAGGCCCCGGAAGGGGTGCGGCGCCTCTGGCTCACGGCCTCCGGTGGCCCCTTCCGCGGTTGGCGGCGGGAGGATATGGCCGGGGTAACGGTGGAGGCCGCCCTGCGGCATCCGACATGGCGCATGGGGGCGCGCATCACCATCGACTCGGCCACGCTGATGAACAAGGGCCTGGAGGTCATCGAGGCCCACTGGCTCTTCGGCATCCCCTATGATCGGATCGAGGTGCTCATCCATCCCGAGAGCATCGTCCACGCCCTGGTGGAGACGGTCGACGGCTCGGTGCTTGCCCAGTTGAGCCGGCCCGACATGCGCCTGCCGATCCAGTACGCCCTGAGCTATCCCGAGCGCTGGCCGGGGCTGCCGGACCCCTTGGACCTGGCGCGGGTCGGCACCCTGCGCTTCGAGCCGCCGGATCGGGAGGCGTTCCCCTGCCTGGACCTGGCCTACCAGGCCGGGCGGACCGGCGGCACCATGCCGGCGGTGATGAACGCGGCCAAGGAGGTGGCCGTGGACGCCTTCCTGGCGGGCGAGGCCGGGTTCCTGGACATCCCGCGCATCATCGCCGGTGTGATGGAGCAACATTCCGTAAAGTTCCGCCCCGGGCTGGAGGACGTCCTGGAAGCCGACGCGTGGGCGCGCCGCCGGGCGAAGTCCGAGGTTGGTTTCAACCGGGTGGTCGCCGGTGGTGTAATGAAAAGAAAGGGTGTAACGGGATGAGTTCGGCTCTGGCGATCGTCCTGGTCTTCGGCGGGCTGGTGGCCGTCCACGAACTGGGGCATTTCCTAATTGCCAAACGGGCCGGGGTGCGGGTCGACGAATTCGCCATCGGGTTCGGGCCGCGGCTCGCCGGGTGGCGGCGGGGCGAGACGGTCTACAACCTGCGGGCGATCCCCCTGGGCGGGTTCGTGCGCATGGCCGGCATGTACCCGCCGGGCGAGTACGACCTGGCCGGCTTCTGCGTGGCGGCGGTCGAGAAGTCGAAGCTGCTCGACGGCTCGAAGGTGCGTGAGGGCGACGTGCTGCTTGGCATCGCCTCCAGCGGCCCGCATTCCAACGGTTATTCGCTGATCCGCAGGATCTACGACCGCGCCGGCCGCCCCGCCGAGCTCGACCTCGGCGGCGTGAAGCTGATCGATGCGCTGATGGCGCCCACCCGGCTGTACGTCAAGCCGGTGCTGGAGCTGCTGTCGAGGTACGACCTGCACGCGATGGCGCACATCACCGGCGGCGGCCTGACCGAGAACATCATCCGGGTGATCCCGGACGGGCTCGGCCTGGACATCGAGGCCTCGGCGATCGTGCTGCCGCCGGTGTTCGACTGGCTGCAGCGCGAAGGCGCGGTG
>DYIH01000225.1 GCA_020723785.1 Thermaerobacter marianensis | reverse complement strand
CACCGCCGCGCTTCGGTGCCCCGTCGGACCGTGTCCCCTGTCTTGGGTCCTATAAGGTTACCGTTTCAGGTTCGCCAGTTCCTGCAGCATCTCGTCCGACGTGGTGATCACCCGCGAGTTGGCCTGGAAGCCGCGCTGGGTGATGATCATGTTGGTGAACTCCTGCGAGAGGTCCACGTTGGACATCTCCAGGCTGCCCGGAGCGACGGTGCCCCGGCCGCCCGTCCCGGACTCGCCCACCTTGGGCTGGCCGGAGTTGTTGGAGGTCAGGTACATGTTCTCGGCCGTGCGGATGAGCCCGGCCGGGTTGTCGAAGTTGGCCAGCGCCACCTGGGCCAGGACCTGGTTCAAGCCGTTGGTGTAAGCCCCGGTAATGGTCCCGGTGGTGTCGATGGACACGGTTGCCAGCGTCCCCGGCGCGTAACCGTCCTGGGTCAGGAGATCAACCGTCGAGGCGTCGGCGAACTGGGTCAGGCGGGTGAAGTCCAGGCCGACGGTCTGCGGGCTGGTGGCGCCCTTGGGGTTGAACGTCAGGGAGCCGGTGCCGCCGGTGTTCAGGGTGCCGTCCGGGTTGAAGGTGATGGTGCCGGTTCCGGCGGTCATCGTGTAGTCGGCGGTGATCCGGTCAGTGCCCGTCGGCGCCGGCCCTCCCGTAAAGGTCACCTCATCGGGTGAGGGCGTGCCGTCCAGGGTGACAGCCCTTTGCGTGCCGTTCACGTAGACCTTCAGGGTGCTGTCGTTGATAACGGCATCATTGGCCAGGGCATATGGACCAAGCGTCCCGTTGCCCGGCCCGACGTCCTCGCCGAGGATCTGGACCACCGCCGACCAGTCCCAGGTGTTCGCCGCGGTCTTGGTGAAGGTCATGGTGACGGTGCGCGGCCGCCCCAGGGAGTCGTAGATGGTCATCGTCCGGGCCACCTGGGTGCCGATGGCGGCGTCGGCGTTCAGGTTGTTGCGGAAGCCGGCCTGGCTCGTGGCCTTCGGGCTCAGGCTGGAGCCGACCAGCACCTGGATGTCCTGGAGGGTGGCCGGCCGCGGGTCGGGCAGCGCTCCCGCGACGGCCATCCAGCCCTTGACCCGCAGGCCGGAGGCCGTCGTCAGGTACCCGCCGGAATCCCAGTTGAAGGCGCCGTCCCGCGTGTAGAATTGCTGCGCGCCGTCGCCCACCACGAAGTAACCGTCGCCCTGGATGGCCAGGTCGGTGTTGTTGCCCGTGGGCTGCAGGCTGCCCGGCGTCTGGATCACGTCGACGCCGGCCAGGCCGACGCCCAGGCCGATCTGCATCGGGTTGGTGCCGCCCCGCCCGCCCTGCGGCGCCGCGGCGCCGCGCATCGTCTGGGTGAACAGCTCCTTGAAGTTGGCGCGGCTGGCCTTGAAGGCCGTCGTGTTCACGTTGGCGATGTTGTTGCCGATGACGTCCATCCGGACCTGGTGGCTGCGCAACCCGGTGACGCCGGCAAACATGGAACGCATCATATGACATCGACCTCCTTTATTGGTTTGGTAGCCCTCGATCCTTGTGGCGGCCGCTTCGGTCGTTCCGCGGCCCCGGGGCCTCCTCCCAGAGGTCCAGCCCCGTTTGACCGTCCCAACGGCTCTTGATCCGCTGGCGGTCTCGAACCGATCCCCGCGCCGCTATCCCCCGTCGACGATCACGGCGCTGTCGATGTTGGTGAACACCTGTTCCCGCATCCGTGCCTCGTCGACCGCGGTGATCACCGTCCGGTTGCGGACGTTGACCACCAGGGCCAGGTCCGGCATCAGGACCAGGGATTCCCGTGCGCCCTTGGCCGCCGCCTTCTCGACAGCCGCCTCCACCGCCGCGATCTGGTCCGGCGTGATCGTCCGCCCCGCCGCGGCAAGCCGTTCCTGCGCGTGCCGCGAGAACTGCAGCGCGCCGGGCGCCCTGCGGGCCAGCTCCGCCTGGAGCATCCCGGCAAAGGCGTCATCCGTTCCCGTTCCCCGCCCGGCCGCTTCCGGTTTGCGGGCCGGCGCCGGCGAACGCAGCGGCGGTATCCGGGAAACAAGCGGGCTGGGCCGGTTCACGTTTTCCACCATCGGTCAATCACCTGCCTTCCCAACCGCCCCGGTGCTTCCCTCAAGCGGTCTGGTTCAAGGCGGCGGGCATCCTGGCCAGGATCTGCCGCTGCACCGCCAGTATCTCCTTCAACGTCGCGTTCATCTGCTCCGCCTGCTCCCGCCCCGCGGCCATGGATTCGATGTTCCTGGCCATCGCCTGCATCTGCTCGAGGGAGCTGAACTGGGCCAACTGGGCGACGTACTCCTTGTTGTCCATCGGCTCCAGAGGGTTCTGATACCGCATCTGTGTCACCAGCAGCTGCAGGAAGGCCTGCTTGTCCAGTTCCCTGGGCTTGGCCGCCTGCTGCTGATTCCGGACGCCGCCGGTGCCGCCGGCGCCGATCGCTCCGGTAAGACTCACGAGTTTCCCCCCTTTCGACCTCATGCCCGGTAATCAAGCGCGGCGGTACCGTCGTTCAACCACCGGGCATACCCCGCGCCCACCGCTGCCGCGGGCGCCGGGACGACCCCGGACACCCGCCGGGGTCCGGCGTCATGGCCGGCCCGCTCGCGCCAGCCGTCACCCCGCCGTTCCGTGAAAGCATTGGATCGCTGCCCCAGGGCCACCTCCAGGCCGGCCACCTCCAGGCCGTCCTGCCGCAACATCTGCTGCAGCTGCGCCAGGTTGGCCTCCAGGGCCTGCCGGGCCGCGTCTACCTGCTTCTGGGCTGCCTCGAGGGCATGCCGGGCCTCCGGCCGGTCCACCAGGAACTGCGCCGTCAGGGCGTGCCCCTGCCAGCTCAGGTGCACCTCAACCCGGCCCAGGTGGGCAGGCTCGAGGCGCAGGTTGATGCTGACTCCTTCAGGCCCCCGGTGCACACGGGCATGGCTGATCAACCGGTCGAGCAACTCCCGGACGGTCACCGGCTCCTCGGCCGTGACCGCTGGGGGCTGCTTACCC
>DYIH01000224.1 GCA_020723785.1 Thermaerobacter marianensis | reverse complement strand
CGTTGATCACGTCGGCACCGGCGGCGATGGCCGCGCCGAACAGCCGGACCAGGAACTCGGGGTCGGAGCGGGTGCAGTCCTGGGGGCTGAATTCGACTTCGTCGGCCAGTCCCTTGGCGTAGCGCACCGCCTCCTCCGACTCCGCGACGATTTCATCGCGCGTCTTGCGGAGGATGTGCTGGATGTGGATGTCCGAGCCCGAGGTGAAGACGTGGATGCGCTTGCGCTTGGCCGGCGCCAGCGCCTCGGCCGCCCGGTCGATGTCCTCCTTGACGATGCGGGCCAGGGCGCAGACGGTGGGGCCGCTGACAGCCCGGGCGATGGCCTGGACGGCCTCGAAGTCGCCCTGGGACGTGCGGGGGAACCCGGCCTCCAACACGTCCACGCCCAGCCGGTCGAGCTGCCGGGCGATTTCGACCTTCTCCTCGACCATCAGGTTGACGCCGGGGGACTGTTCGCCGTCCCGCAGCGTCGTGTCGAAAATGTATACCCGTCGTGCCACGGGTGTTCGCCCTCCCTTGGGAACCCCCTCGTCGGTATGGGGGATACCCTTCATGCCTCTTGGTGGTGAAGTACTTCACCACCCATGCCCTCGGGGACATCCGTCACCGGGGGATGTGCCGCCGCCCGCCGCCGCTGCACACCCGGCCACCGTTACAGGCAGCGCGCGCCGCACGCCCGCCGCCGCGCGGCGGCTACCCCTTCGCTGCGGCGACCTCCGCGGCCTCCGGCACCCCGGCGGCCACGCCATCCGCGCGGGCGCGCGCCCCGCCGTCGGGCGACGCGTTGTCGGGCAGGATGCCGCGGGCGCGCAACTCGTTCTCGGCCCGCTCGGTCGGCCCGGCCAGCCAGGACATCATGCGGCGCAACCGCCGGCCCGTTTCCTCAATGGGGTGGTTGACATCCATCCGTGTCAGGGCGTTGAACGCCGGCCGGCCGGCGCGGTTTTCCAGTATCCAGTCGCGGGCGAACTCGCCCCGCTGTATCTCGCCCAGGATCTTCGCCATCTCCGCTTTGACCGCATCGTTGATCAGGCGCGGACCGCGGGTCATATCGCCGAACTGGGCCGTGTCGCTGATGGAGTAGCGCATCCAGGAAATGCCGCCCTCGTAGATCAGGTCCACGATGAGCTTGAGCTCGTGCAGGCACTCGAAGTAGGCGATCTCCGGCTGGTAGCCGGCCGCCACCAGGGTCTCGAAGCCGGCCTTGATCAGCGCCGCCGTGCCGCCGCAGAGGACGGCCTGCTCGCCGAACAGGTCGGTCTCCGTCTCTTCCTTGAAAGTGGTCTCGATGACGCCGGCGCGGGTGCAGCCGACGGCCTTGGCGAAGGCCAGGGCGATGTCCCAGGCGCGGCCGGTGGCGTTCTGGTGGACGGCGACGAGGCCGGGGACGCCCATGCCCTCCTTGACCGCCCGCCGGAACATGTGGCCGGGCGCCTTGGGGGCGACCATGAACACGTCCACGGTGCGGGGCGGCTTGATCTGGCCGAAGTGGATGTTGAAACCGTGGGAGAAGCTCAGCGCGGCGCCGTCCCGCAGGTGGGGCCGGATCTCGTTCTCGTAGACGGCCCCCTGGGCCTCGTCGGGCAGCAGGATGTGGACGACGTCGGCCTGGGCCGCCGCCTCGGCCACCGCCGCCACCCGCAGGCCGTCCGACTGGGCCTTGGCCCAGCTCGGGCTGCCCGGCCGCAGGCCGACGACCACGTCGACGCCGGCGTCGTTGAGGTTCTGGGCCTGGGCGTGGCCCTGGCTGCCGTAGCCGATGACGGCCACCGTCCTGCCCTTGAGAACGTTCAGATCCGCGTCCTGATCGTAGTACACCCGTGCCATCAAGCCGATGCCTCCTCTTCATCCTCCGCAGGTTGTTGAATCGCTTTCGCGCCCCGGTTGAGGGCGATCTTCCCCGTGCGGACGATCTCCATGATGCCGTACTCCTGCAAGAGCTCCAGGAGCGCGTTGACCTTGTCCTCCTCGCCGGTGACCTCGATGACCAGGGTCTCCTTGCCGACGTCGATGACGTTGGCCCGGAAGACGTCGACGATCTGGATGATCGCCGTCCGGTTGGCCGGTTTGGCCCGGACCTTGATCAGGGCCAGCTCTCGCGAAACGGTTTCGCCGCCGGCGAGGGCCTCGACGTGGATGACGTCGATCAATTTATCGAGTTGCTTGACCACCTGGTCCACCATCCGCTCGTCGCCCTCGACCACAATTGTCATCCGGGAGACGGTCGGGTCCTCGGTCGGACCAACCGCCAGGCTCTCGATGTTGAACCCGCGCCGGCGGAAGAGCCCGGCCACCCGGGCGAGGACCCCCGCCCGGTTTTCCACCAGCACCGCCAGGGTATGGCGCATCGGCGCAGCCTCCTTCCTTCAACGACTCCCGGTTTTTGCGTTATGACGGTTACGCCTTGGCCGCAAAAACGATGAACCCCGTCCCGAGATTAGGGACGGGGCTGCGCGTGCGACCCGTGGTACCACCCTACTTCGCCTTCCAGTCCCCTCCACGTCGGGTAATAGGCGGAACGCCCGACGGAGAAGGGGACCTGTGGGGCCTCATTGCGGATAACGGGCGCCGCCGCCCCGTCGGGCGGTCAGCTCCGGCCGACCCTACTGCTTTCAGTCCCCTCCATAATTGGAACAAGGGACGTCCGGTTCGGGCGGGCTGCTCGGGGAGGAGCCTTTTCTTTTCAGTCCCCTCTGCATCGGGTCCTGAGACAACCGCCGGCTGCCGGCTTCCACCACGCCCGGCTCTCTGGGAACCGCCACGGCCGCCTGTTTTCTCCCGTCATGGCATTTGGGCGATGAAGATATTCTCTGGCTATTATACCAGGAATTCCGGAGAGTTCAACATATAGGCGTCCTGACCCATCCCCGGTTTTGGGCCCGGCCGATTCGCGGACCTGATCTACGGAGCCATCGGGGAAGGTTCGAGCGCTACGAGTGATGAAAACGGCGAGGTCCCACCCACGACCATCGGGCAGAGCTCGGCCTGCAGCTTGAAATTATTA
>DYIH01000223.1 GCA_020723785.1 Thermaerobacter marianensis | reverse complement strand
GCTCCAGGCGCTCACGCATGAGGGGCAACCGCCCCCGGCCGCGCAGGATGAACTCCAGATCCACCAAGGTGATGTTCTCCAGATAGGCCGGGTCCAACAGGGGACAGCCCACGTCGAGGGCGCGCCGCAGGGCCGCGGTCAGGCCCCAGTAGCCCCGGTGAACCGTGACGTCGTAGCTGACCTCCCAGGGCGGATCGCCCCAGAAGCAGAAGTTCAGTGCGTCCTGGACAAGGATGTACATGGCGGTGTCGGCCTCGTCCTTCGCGGCGAAGTGCCGTTGCCCATCCCAGGCCGGCGGCCGCAGGCCCGGCGCCGCCTCCGCCGCCCAGGCCGCCAGGGCCTGGCGGTCGATGCGCACCGACCGGCTGCGCTCCACCACGAAGGAGGTTGATGACAGGACGCCCAAGGCGTCGGGACCGTTCACGCGACCTCACCCGCACCAGCCCCCATCAGGCCTTTCGACCTGCTGAGGACCCCGGTTTTGATCCCCTCGGGCCCGACGGCCCGACGGGAACCGCCTGCTCTACTGCTAGACTACCAGGACGGCGAATCGAACGCCAGGTCGAGGCGCCAGGTTCCGCCGGGCGGGAAATTTTCCACTTTTCCCTCTTCACGACTTGTGCTAGGATAGTGTTGCCATGAATCGGCCGCTCGACGATGCGCCAGTCCCCCGCGACCAAACGCCCACCGGCGTTGGGTAACATCACAAAATCATCTCAACACGAGGAGGTTTTTCGATGGCGTTCGTTTCTCTCCGTCAATTGCTGGACCATGCAGCGGAAAACGGCTATGCCCTGCCCGCCTTCAACGTCAACAACCTGGAGCAGGTGCAGGCCATCATGCAGGCTGCGGACGAATGCGACAGCCCCGTCATCCTCCAGGCTTCGGCCGGCGCCCGCAAGTATGCCGGCGAACACTTCCTGCGCCACCTGATCGAGGCCGCCGTGGAAAGCTACCCGCACATCCCGGTCGTCCTCCATCAGGACCACGGCGCCTCGCCGGCCGTCTGCATCAGCGCCATCCGCAACGGTTTCACCAGCGTGATGATGGACGGCTCCCTCCTCGAGGACGCCAAGACCCCGTCCACGTACGAGTACAACGTGGATGTCACCCGCAGGGTGGTCGAGATGGCTCACGCGGTGGGTGTCTCCGTCGAGGGCGAGCTGGGCTGCCTCGGCTCGCTGGAAACCGGCACCGCCGGCAAGGAGGACGGCGTCGGCGCCGAGGGCAAGCTCTCCCACGACATGCTGCTGACCGACCCGGACCAGGCGGCCGACTTCGTCAAGGCAACGGGGGTGGACGCCCTGGCCATCGCCATCGGCACGTCCCACGGGGCGTACAAGTTCACCCGCAAACCGACCGGCGACATTCTGGCCATCAGCCGCGTCAAGGAGATCCACCAGCGCATCCCCAACACCCACCTGGTGATGCACGGCTCCAGTTCCGTGCCCCAGGAGTGGCTGGAGGTCATCCGCGAGTACGGCGGTGAGATGAAGGAAACCTACGGCGTGCCGGTGGAGGAGATCCAGGAAGCCATCAAGTACGGCGTGCGCAAGGTGAACATCGACACCGACATCCGCCTGGCCATGACCGGCGCCATCCGCCGCCACCTGGCGACGAACAAGAGCGAGTTCGATCCGCGCAAATACCTCAAGGACGCCATCAAGGCCGCCAAGGAGATCTGCAAGGCGCGTTACGAAGCGTTCGGCTGCGCCGGCCAGGCCAGCAGGATCACGCCGATTCCCCTGGACAAGATGGCGGCCCGCTACGCCAAGGGAGAACTCTCTCAAATCGTCAACGCCGGCGTTCTGGCGACCAGAGCGGGTTGATCCGTCCCTCCGGGAGCGAGCCCGGAGAGGTGAAAAGGTGGGTGTTGAATGGATCGCAACCTTGTACTCGAGATTGCCCGCATCGCCGAGGCGGCCGCTCTGGCCTCGGCCGAATGGGTCGGCCGCGGGCAGAAGGACCTGGCCGACAAGGCCGCCGTGGACGCGATGCGCGGCACCTTCGACAGCGTCGACATCGCGGGCACCGTCGTTATCGGCGAAGGCGAGATGGATGAGGCGCCGATGCTCTACATAGGCGAGAAGGTCGGCACCGGCCGCGGCCCCGCCGTGGACATCGCCGTCGACCCCCTGGAGGGCACCAACCTCTGCGCCAAGGCCCTGCCCAACTCCATCGCCGTCCTGGCCATCGCCCCGGCGGGCTGCCTCCTGCACGCCCCGGACATGTACATGGACAAGATCGCCGTCGGCCCCCGCGCCGCCGGCAAGGTCAGCCTGGACAAGCCGGTGCGCGAGAACCTCGAGATCGTCGCCGAGGCCAACGGCAAGCGCCTCCAGGACGTAACCGTCATCGTCCTGGACCGGCCGCGCCACAAGGAGATCATCGAAGAGGTGCGCAAGGCGGGAGCGCGCACGCGGCTGATCTCCGACGGCGACGTCTCGGCGGCCATCCTCACCGCCTTCCCCGAAACCGGCATCGACCTGATGCTGGGCATCGGTGGCGCCCCGGAGGGCGTGCTGGCGGCGGCCGCCCTGAAGTGCGTCGGCGGCGACTTCATGGGCCGGCTGGCTCCCGAAGACGAGGCCCAACGGGAACGGTGCCGCGCCATGGGCATCGCCGACGTGAACCAGCTCCTGACCATGGAGGACATGGTCAAGGGCGATGACGTCCTCTTCGCCGCCACCGGCGTGACCAACGGCGACCTGCTGCGCGGCGTCCGATTCACGCCCGAAGGCGCCCACACCCACACCGTCGTGATGCGCGCCAAGACGGGCACCGTGCGCTTCATCGAGGCCGTGCACCAGTTGTCGCGCAAGCCGCAGTTGCAGCGGCTGGTCAACGCGCAAATGGCTTGACGGGTGGAAATCATCCGACCTTGACCGCGGCTGCATGCTGGCTTAAAATCGAAAAGCATGCCGCATCAACCCGGCTTGCATTCGGTTTTATGGGCGTGTAGCTCAATTGGGAGAGCGCTAGCATCGCAAGCTAGAGGCAGGGGGT
>DYIH01000222.1 GCA_020723785.1 Thermaerobacter marianensis | reverse complement strand
GGGTCTGGGGCAGGGAACCTCCGCCCGCTGCTGGGAGGGATGATATACGGCGTCCCCCAGCCATTCTGTTCGTGCTGCGCGGCCCCCGTCTCCGCATCCATATACAGGAGCAGCGGGTCAATAGCGGCATCGGTGGCGTTCCTCCTGACATCGCCGACCCTGAACGTCACCGCCTTGATTCTGGCGGCCTCGCTCCTCCCTGCCCCCTATGCCATGCTGAGGATAGCCGGCGGGGCCTTCTTCGTGGTAGCCGCAGCGTTCCTCACGGCCCGGTTTGCCGAAAGGATACCACGCGAGGAAAGCCCGCAACCCCCGCGAGGGTTCACAGCCTTCGTGTACCGCGCGTTCAACCGCTTCTGCAGCCTCTTCCACTTTGAGCCCGCGGAAGGGGCGCACCTGACACCTGCGGGGGTAATCTCGGGCTGGGCGGCGAATAGCTGGCGGGCAGCCAAGGTGGTGATCCCCTCCCTGTTCGCCGGGAGCGTGCTGGCCGGCATCGCGGTCGTCTCCCTGCCGGCGACCTTTACCAACAGCATCGCCGGGGTTCTGCTGGCCTCCTCCCTCGGCACCCTGCTCATGATCGCCACGTGGACGGAGATACCTGTGGCAAGCGTCCTGCTGAGCCAGGGGATCACCGGGCCAGCGGCGTCCCTCCTGGTGACCCTCCCCGCGGTGAGCCTCCCCTGCTTGCTGATCTTCGGCGGGGCGCTGCGCAGCCCCAGGACCGCCTTCATCCTGGGCCTGGGCACCTTCCTCTTCGGTCTCGTCGCCGGGCTAATTTTCCTGTGAGTTCTTAGGCCAGCCCCCGTGGTCAGCGGCTGGACCGAATCAGCGACCACGCCTACGAGGTCACCGTATTCCGGCCGGATCGGATTCTTGACGGTACGGGTTGGTGCCAACCCTATAAATGGCCCCCGACTGCCACGCATGGTATCCAACAAGCCACCTTCCTTACCCTGCTTTTGTGAGCTTCATTTGTCTTGCGCGTAGGGTTTGCGCGTAGTTGCCATGAGATGTTGGTGGACCTGCTGCAGGCGGTCCACCGGGGAATTTCTGATCGGATGACCCAACGGAGGTGGAGCAAGGTCGCGCGGCAGGCGGGCTTGATCCGTTGGGACCTGAGGTTCGACATCGGTGTGATGGCCATCCTGGCGGTAGTCTTGGGCCTGAGCAAGCTGTTTTAAGACAATGCAAGCGCGGGCGGGAATCGGTCGGCGGAGAATGGGCGAAGGCCCCCCTTTTTGTATTCCTAAGGCCTGTAACTCTACTACCTAAGTAGTATTTACATTGGGTTTTCGTGGGTGTAAGTAATATTATATGTAGCAATAAAAGGTTGTGCCGGGGGCCGCGTTGCTGTCGGCACAGGGGGGGTTATCCATGAAAAATGGATCATTAAACGCACAGGTATCGCGGTCACTACGCAGATTGTTCCGCGTCCTCATCCTGGGCGTCATGGCCATGGCGCTCCTGGGCGGCGCCGCCGGGGCCATCAACTGGACCCCGTATCCGCTCCCGACTGTCGGGAACGTCATCGGCCAGCTCAACGACGTCATCTTCGACGGCACCCAGTTCTGGGCCGTGGGGGCCAACGGCTGGGTGCAGAAATCAACCGATGGCGTCACCTGGACCAGCGTCGCGCCCGGACCGACGTACTTCTTCTACGACATCGCCCACGGGGGCGGCGGCCAGTATGTGGTGGTCGGGGCGAACCACCCCAACAACATCATTTATGTCACCAATGACGGCGGGACCACCTGGTCGTCGGCTACCGTCCCCGGCTGGCCCCTGTTCAATGTGGCCCACGGCGCCAATGCCGGCGAGTACGTGGCCGTCGGCGGAGGCGGCACCATCGTCCGGTCCACGGTAGGCGGGGTCACCTGGTCGCCGCCCGCCACCGGCCCGCACAACTTCTCACCTCCGAACTACAACGACCTGAACAGCGTGATCTACGCCCCCATCGGCACGGGCCTGTACGTGGCCGTCGGCGGGGGTGGCACCATCCTCACCTCCAGCGACGGCGGCAACACCTGGACCCAGCAGAGCTCGGGCACCACCGTGGTGCTGGAGAACGTGGCCTACGCCAACGGCCTCCTCGTGGCTGTGGGGTGGAACGGCACCGTCCTGACCTCGCCCAACGGCGTCAACTGGACGGCCGTCAGCCCCGCGCCCACCACCAAGAACCTGACGGCCGTGACCCACGGCCCCTGCGGCTGGGTGGCCACGGGCGTCCAGGGCACCGTGCTGAGCTCACCGAACGGGACGGCCTGGACTGTTGAGACGTCCAACACGACGGCAGCGTTGACCGGGGTGGCCTACGGCGCCAACCGCTACGTGGCGGTGGGCCAGGGGACGACCCTGGTGGGCCTGTGCGCCGAGCCCGCCGGCAAGCCCGACCTGGCCGTCGTCAAGCGCGCCTCCGGCACGCCCTGGCCGGTCGGCGGCACCGGCACGTTCGCCATCTCGGTCAGCAACGCCGGCAACGGCACTGTGCCCGCGGGCACGGTGGTCACCGTCACGGAGAACCTGCCGGCGGGCCTGACCCTGACCGGGGTGAGCGGCTCCGGCTGGATCTGCTCCCCCACCAGCGGGTCCGGCCTCCTCACCGTGACCTGCACCTACACGGTGCCCGCCGGCGGGCTGGCCTCGGGGGCGAGCCTGCCGCCCGTCAACTTCACCGTGAAGGTCGACAAGGCGGGGCCGTACACCAACTGCGCCGAAGTGAAGGGGACGCTGCAGGGGGCTGTCCTCCAGGAGCCGGCGGGGAACAACAAGTCGTGCGTCGACATCCCCACCGGCGGTTCGCCCGGGGGCGGCAAGTGCGCACCCTTGCCGACCGACGCCGTGGCCTGGTGGCCGCTCAATGAAACGTCCGGCGCCGCGACCGTCAGCGACATCGTGGGCGGGCACACCGGCACTGCCGTGTCCGGGCCGGTCGGCTCCGGCGGCCCCAACCCGACGCCGGGCATGGTGGGCGGCGCCCTCTACTTCTACCTTCAGAGCACCTACGTCCGGGTGCCCGACAGCCCGGCGCTGAACTTCGGCAGCGGCGACTTCACC
>DYIH01000221.1 GCA_020723785.1 Thermaerobacter marianensis | reverse complement strand
CGCCTCTTACCAAATCCAAGGTTTGTTTTCACGCGCCGCATGAGGAGGTAGAAGCAATGCGTCTGTCGACCAGGGTCCAAGCCATCAGCCCCTCGCCCACCGTATCCATTGACGCCAAGGCCAAGGAGATGGCCCGCCAGGGCATCGACGTCATCAGCTTCGGCGTCGGCGAGCCGGACTTCGACACGCCGGGGAACGTCAAGGCGGCGGCGGTCAGCGCCATAGAGGGCGGGTTCACCAAGTACACGCCCGTCCTGGGCATCCCCGAACTGCGGGAGGCTGTCGCCGCCAAGCTCAGGACGGAGAACGGCCTGGACTACCGCCCGGACCAGATCCTCGTCTCCTCCGGCGCCAAGGAGTCCCTCTACCACGCTGTGATGGCCCTCTGTGAACCGGGTGACGAGGTGTTCATCCCGGCGCCCTACTGGGTTACATATCCGGAGCAGGTCAAACTGGCCGGCGGCACCCCCGTGGTCATCGAGGCGACGGCGGCCACCGATTTCAAGGTGACGCCGGGCATGCTGCGGGAACGCCTGACCCCGCGGACGCGGCTCCTCCTGCTCAACAGCCCGTCCAACCCGACGGGCGCAGTCTACACGCGAGAGGAACTGGCCGGCCTGGCCGCCTTCTGCGTCGAACACCGGATCGCCGTCATCGCCGACGAGATCTACGAGAAGCTGATCTACGAGGGCGAGCCGGTGAGCATCGCCTCCTTCGGCCCGGAGATCAAGGCCCTGACGGTGGTCGTCAACGGCGTGTCCAAGAGCCACGCCATGACCGGCTGGCGCATCGGCTACGCCGCCGGTGACCCCGGCGTCATCAAGGCCATGAGTTCCTTGCAGAGCCACTCCACCACCCACCCCTGCTCCATCGCCCAGAAGGCGGCGGTCGAGGCCCTGCGCGGCCCCCAGGACGAACCGGCCCGCATGCGGGCCGAGTTCCGCAAGCGGCGCGACTACCTGCTGGGCCGGCTGGAGGACTTCCCCGGCTTCCGCACCCGCAAGCCGGCCGGCGCCTTCTACGTCTTCCCCAACGTGGAGGGCCTCCTGGGCAGCCGGTTGGCGGGCCGCGAGGTGCGCACCGACCTGGACCTGGCGGAGGTGCTGCTCACCGAGGCGCGGGTCGCCGTCGTCCCCGGAACGGCCTTTGGCGCCCCGGGCCATCTGCGCATTTCCTACGCCGCCTCCATGGAACGGCTCGCCGAAGGAATGGACCGTATCGAAGCCCTTCTGCGGACGGTCGAGCAGGTCTCCTCCACAAAACGCCCCGGAGAGGTGGTACCATGGTCGCGGACGTGATGGACCCTGTTTCCGAAGCAATGGTCGACAGGCTGATCGGTTTCGACGGACAGGGACACTGGTTGGTTTCGCTCCACATCCCCGTGCCCGCCGATCGGAACCCGATCGGGCTGCACAACGCTTTCAGGGGACTGGCGAAGGGGCTGGAAGGGCGTCTCGGGGACGCGGCCGAGGAGGCTGTGGATGCCGTGGCGGACCGGGTGGCGCAGATCCGGAGCGTCGAGGGCCGGGGGTTGGCCTTGTTCGCCTGCCCCGGCCTCGGCTGGAGCGCGGCCTGCGGGCTGCCCGAGGATGTCCCGGCGCGCCTTGCCGTCGACCGCAGGCTCTTCTTCGTGGCCCCCCTGATCCGCTTGCTGGACCGCCGGTCCCCCGGCGTCGCCGTGCTCGTCGGCCGCAGGCTGGCACGGTTCTTCCACGCCGGAGCGGGACGCATGGAGGAGGTGGCGGCCGTCGAAAGCGACGTTCCCCAGGACGTTAAAGAGGGCGGCTGGCGCATGTACGAGGAAAAGCGCATCGACCACCATATCCTCGAACACCTTCACGGCCACCTCAAGTCGGTCGCCGCCAGGCTTGACGCTCTGGTCCGGGAGAAGCCGGGCGGATGGGTCGTCATCGGCGGGGCGGACGAGCCCCGGGCGCTGATCGACCGCTGGCTGACGCCGGCGGTCCGTGACCGGTTGATCGGCTACGTCGACATGCCCGCGGAGGCCCCGGCCCAGGTCTTCAAGGAACGCTGCCATGCCCTGGAGGACGTCCGAAATCTGGATGCGGAGGCCCGCCTGGTGGCCCGTGTGCTGGATGACGCTCACGAAGGCAGGGCGGCCCTGGGGATGGTGGACGTGGCGGCGGCCGCCGCCAGGGGCGGCGTGGGGAACCTGCTGATCGACGAGGCCTTTTCCCCGGCGGGCGTCGTGTGCCGCGGTTGCGGCATGGCCCAAACGGAGGCGGTCCACCGTCAGTCCGGCTGCTGCCCCAACTGCCGGGGCGAGGCGTTCGACCATTGCCAGGACGTGGGCGAATGGATCATTCACCAGACGGCCGTCCACAGGGGGGATGTCACCTTTATCCGGGAACACGGCCGTTTCCGCGGCGAGGCCGGTGGGATCGCGGCGTTGCTGCGGTACTAGGAGCGCGTTGCGAAATCCCGATATCGACGACGCCGGCGGGGCGGCGGTGATGTGCGTCACTTTGCGCCCGGCATGGTGAGAGGATATAATCCGTTGTAGGGATAATTCCGACACCGTTCGTAGGGATTTCGCGGCCGATCGGGCCGCCGGATTGCGGTGTCCCGGAGGTGCTTGCCCATGCCGACCCCCGCAGTCACCAAGGACCAGGTGCTGAAGGCCCTGGAGGACGTGCAGGACCCGGAATTGCGCCGCAGCGTCGTGGAACTGGGCATGGTGCGGGAAGTGAAGATCGAGGGGCCTGTGGTCTTCGTGGAAATCGCCCTTACGGTCAAGGGCTGTCCATTGAAGGAGAAGATCGAGGATGATGTGCGGGACCGGATCCTGCAGCTCCCGGGTGTAGACAGGGCGATCGTCAAGCTCGACGTCATGACCGACGCCGAGCGCCGGGTCATGTCGGAGAAGCTCCATGGCAAGAGGGAGGCCAAGTCCCGCCTCATGGACCCCGATTCGCCGACACAGGTGCTGACCGTCGCCAGCGGCAAGGGGGGCGTCGGCAAGTCTACCGTGACGGCCAACCTGGCGGCCGCCCTGGCCGCGGAGGGTCGCAAGGTCGGTATCCTGGACGCGGACATCTACG
>DYIH01000220.1 GCA_020723785.1 Thermaerobacter marianensis | reverse complement strand
TATGGCAGCGCCAGCAGGCCGAGGCGAAGGGCTCGAAGCGCGCCAGCACGGAGCTCGAGCCGTAGATCAGGCCGTTGTTGCGGTTGTGCAGATAACCGGAGACGGGGTGGCGCCCCTTTTCATACCCCGTGGCCGGATCCTCCTCATAACCGTCGCCGGCCGGCATGTCATCCGTGTTGTTGAGCTTGTTGTTGCGATAGGCGTTCTCCAGGTCCAGCACCTCGCCGTCCGGCCCGATGCCGCCGGCGGCCCGCGGCGACCCGTGGGACACGTGACAGGTCAGGCAGACGACCTTGTTCAGGGCATATTCGTTGCCGTTGGTGGCCTCCCCGTCATCCGCGTGCATCCCCTCCAGGGGGATGTACTTGGGGCCGTTGCTGCCGTTCCAGTCGATCAGGCGGGCCTGGTTGCCGGTGACCCCGGTCCGGCCGGGATCGACGATGCGGTCGCCGCCGAACAGCAGGGCATAGTTGGCCGGCATGGACATCATGTGCCGCATCCAGCCGTGGGTGCCGGGGTTGTCCAGTCTGTCGTTGTCGGAGTTGGTGCCCGTCGGGTCATAGTCATCGACGTTATCCCACTCGCGGCCGTGGTAGTCGATCCCGGCGTCGAACGTTGGCAGCTTTTCGTTATAGGGCCCGGCAAAGAAACGGTGGCAGCCGGTGCAGAAGTCGGTGACGCCGGAACCGGTGGGCGCCGTGGCGCTGCCCGCCAGGTAACGGCTGGCCATCTGGCCGCCGCCGGGGTGTCCGAGGTTGATCTCCGACACGCCGCGCACGACGACCTGGGTGCGGACACCACCCATGTCGTCCGGGAAGACGTAGCCGCCGGCGTTGAAATTGCCCCGGAGAAGGCGATAGTTGTTGTATTTATTGTGGGGCTCGTGGCAGCCCGTGCAGGTCAGCGGCTTGGTCCAGGTGCCGGGGTCCGGGCTGGGAGCGGCCAGGTGGGTGCTGCCCGGCGCCTGCCAGAACTGGGCCGCCGTGGCCGACGGCGAACCGTCGGCCGTCAGGGCGTCGCGCCACACGTTATGCGCGGAGTTCATCACCGGGGCGCCGGCCACGTCCTTGAACTGGGTGCCGAAGGCGCCGGCCGGGTTGGCGGTGTATGTTCCCCAATCGGCGCCGGTGCGCACCCGCCCCATGACCATGTCGTACTTGGAGCCGGACCCGTCGTGGCAACTGGCGCAGAGGTCCGTGCTCGTCCTGGCCTTCAGCAGCTTGCCGGACGGGGAGCTGTGCAGGCCGTGGCACACCGTGCAGGCGTTGGTGAACTCGGTGAATTCCCCATGCATCGTCTGCCCGGGCGGGAAGGCGCGGGTGACGACGTATTCCTGCAGCGGCACGTAAACCGCCCCGGTCACCTCGTCCACCGGCCAGGCCGGGTCGGTGTCGGCCCGGACGAAGTAGTAGTACTCGGCATAGTCGACCACGTCGGTGTCGGCATAGTACACGTACCCGGGTGTCGTGTCCAACCCCCAGTTCGGGTCCAGCGTTTGCAGGGAACCGTTGTTATAGTAGACCGCCCCCCCGACGTTGCGGAAGGACCGCCCGTCACCGTATGAGTGCTTGTAAACGTAATACGTCACACCGTCCTCAGGGGAGAACCGGATCCGCACCGTGCGGATGCCACCGGGGGATGTCACCTGGGTCTTGGTGTCCGGCGGACCGTACCGGAAAAGCCTCCCTCCGGGAACGGCGCTGACGCCCTCCGACGGCGGGGACTCGTTGCCGGCGTTGTCCACGGCGGTGACCCTGTAGTGGTAGGTGGCGCCGTTGGTCACCCCCAGGTTGGTATAGCTGTTGGTGTTCACCAGCGAGGCGTTGATCTTCACATAATTGGAGCCGTCCGTCGAGCGGTAGATGTTGTACCCGGTAAGGTCCGCTTCGCCGCTCTGGTTCCACCTCAGCCTGACCTCGCCGTCGCTGACCGTCGCCTGCAGGCCGGTGGGCGCCGCCGGCGGCGTCTGGTCGCCAGGCGTGGCGCTGACGGCGGCGGACAAGGCCGACTCGTTGTCCGAGGTGTCCACCGCGCTGACCTTGTAGTAGTAGGTCCGGCCGTTGATCCGGTTGGTGTCGACGTAGCTGGTTCCAGCCAGCGGCGACGAGTTGATCTTCGCGTAGTAGTCGTTGTCGGTGGACCGGTAGAGGTTGTAGCCGGCCACGGCGACGTTGTCGGTGCCCGGGTTCCAGCTCAGGGCCACCTGCCCGTCCCCCGCCGTGGCCGCAAGGCCGGTGGGCGTCGAGGGCGGCGTCAGGTCCGGTTCGGAGGGCGTGGCGCTGACGGCGGCGGACAAGGCCGACTCGTTGTTGCCGGCGTCGATGGCGGTGACCTTGTAGTAGTAGGTCGTCCCGTTGGTCAGACCGGTGTCGGTGTAGGCGTTGTTGGTCAATACCGCGCCGTTGATCTTGGTGTAGTTCGAGCCGTCGGTGGAACGGTAGAGGTTATAGCCGGCCAGATCGGGTTCGGTGTTCTCGTTCCAGTTGAGGGTGACCTGCCCGTCGCCCTTGGTCGCCGTCAGCCCGGTGGGCGTGGCCGGCGCGGCGTCGTTGGGCACGGCGGTGACCACGTTGGAGTCCCCCGATTCGTTCTCCGCCGTATCCACGGCCCGGGCCTTGTAGTAGTAGTACACGCCGTTGCTCACGGTGGTGTCGGTGTAGCCGTTGGTCGTGATCAGGGCGCCGTTGACCTTGTTGTAATTCGAGCCGTCGGTGGAACGGTAGAGGTTGTAGCCGGCCAGGTCCGGCTCGCTGTTGGCGTTCCAGCTCAGGACGACCGTCTGGGATGTGCCTACGGACGCCGCGAGGTTGGCGGGAGCCGCCGGCGGCGTGATGTCCGTCTCGTAGGTGACGGTGCTGCTGTGCACCTGTGGCGTCTCGCTCCAAACGCCGGTCGCCAGGCTCACCCGCTGCCGCAGGTAACGGGAGTTGGGCAGGGCGGCGATGTCGCCGGACCACGAAGACCACGAGGTGCCGTCGTTGGAGGTGGCCCACTCGAAGGCCAGCGTCGTGGAGGCCGGGACGGTGGCTCCGTAGCCGTGCGCCTTCCAGTTCACCGTCCCGCCGGCGTCGAAGGTGTAGGTGGCGGCGCCGGAGGCGGGGAAGCCGCCGT
>DYIH01000219.1 GCA_020723785.1 Thermaerobacter marianensis | reverse complement strand
GGCCGGAGCTGGCGCTGGAGGTCGAGAAGAAGGGCTATGACTGGCTCCGCGAGGAGGCCGGCGTCGCGGCGGCCGGCATAGGGGCGGCCGCCGGCGGCGCCGGGGGGCGGCGGCCGTGAGCGTGGCGGAGCGGATCCGCGCGGACTTTCCCATCTTGAACCAGACCGTCAACGGCCGCCCGCTGGTCTACCTGGACAACGCGGCCACGACCCAGAAGCCACGTCAGGTGATCGAGGCCGTCGCCCGCTACTACGAGACGAGCAACGCCAACGTCCACCGGGCGATCCACACCCTGGGCGAGCGCGCCACCGAGCAGTACGAGGGGGCGCGGGAGCGGGTGGCCCGCTTCGTCGGCGCCCGCGACGCCCGCGAGGTGGTCTTCACCCGCAACGCCACCGAGGCGCTGAACCTGGTGGCCTACGCCTGGGGCCTGCGGCGCCTGGGGCCGGGCGACGAGATCGTCACCACGCTCATGGAGCATCACTCCAACTTCGTGCCGTGGCAGCAGGTGGCCGAGGCCCGGGGGGCGCGGCTGCGGGTCGCCGCCCCGGAACCCGACGGCACCCTGGACCTGGAGCGGCTGGCCGGGCTGTTCACCGAGCGCACCCGGCTGGTGGCCGTGACCCACGCCTCCAACGTCCTGGGCACGATCAACCCGGTGGACGAGATCGCCCGCCGGGCGCACGAGGCCGGCGCCCTGGTCGTCGTCGACGGCGCCCAGAGCGCGCCCCACATGCCGGTGGACGTGGCCGCCCTGGGCTGCGACTTCTTCGCCTTCTCCGGCCACAAGATGCTGGGCCCCACCGGCATCGGCGTCCTCTGGGGCCGGCGGGAGCTGCTGGAGGCCATGGAGCCGTTCCTGTACGGCGGCGACATGATCGCCGGCGTGCGCCTGGAGGGTGCGGACTGGAACGAGGTGCCGTACAAGTTCGAGGCCGGCACGCCGAACATCGCCGGGGCGATCGGCCTGGCCGCCGCCATCGACTACCTGGAGGCTGTCGGTATGGAGAACGTTCACGCCCACGAGCAGCGGCTGACGGCCTACGCCCGGCGGTGGCTGGAGGAGGTCGGCGGCATCGAGATCTATGGACCGCGGGGCGAGCGGAGCGGGCTCCTTTCCTTCAACCTGGCGGGAATCCACCCCCACGACGTGGCCACCGTGCTCAACGAGGAGGGCGTGGCCATCCGGGCCGGCCACCACTGCGCCCAGCCCCTGATGGACTGGCTGGAGGTGCCGGCGACCAACCGGGCCAGCTTCTACATCTATAACACGGAGGCCGACGTCGACCGGCTGGCGGCCGCCCTGGTGAAGACCAAGGAGTTCTTCGGGAATGTCGTTAGATGAACTCTACCAAGAGGTGATCATGGACCACTATGCCCGGCCCCGCAACAAGGGCCGGCTGGAGCATCCCGACATCGACCGCGAGCTCGCCAACCCGGTCTGCGGCGACGTCATCCGCGTTCAGGTGGCGCTGGACGGCGGCCGGGTCGGCGACGTCCGGTTCAGCGGCAAGGGCTGCTCCATCAGCCAGGCGTCGGCGTCGATGATGACCGAGCTGATCAAGGGCCGGACCCTGGACGAGGCGCGCGGCCTCATCGAGCGCTTCCTCGCCATGATGAAGGGCGAGCCGGGGGACTACGGCGCGCTGCGCGACCTGCAGGCCCTGCAGGGGGTTTCGCGCTACCCGGTGCGCATCAAGTGCGCCACCCTGGCCTGGCACGTGTTGGAGGGCGGCCTGCCCGCCGCGGCGGCGGACGCGGCTGCGGCGGACGCGGGCGGGGCGGCTGCGGCGGACGCGGTGCCGGTGGAGGGCGGGGGGGCTGCGGCTGCGGCGGACGCGGACGGGGCGGCTGCGGCGGACGCGAATGGGGCGACGGCGCCCGGGAAACGGAAAATCCACGGCTCGCCCGAGCGGTGAGCGCGACAAGGGGGTAGGGGCGCGGTGAGCGAGGGGATGCGCGAGATCGTCTCCACCGAATACAAGCTGGGCTTCCACGACCCGGAGAACTACGTCTACAAGGCGGAGAAGGGCCTCAGCCGCGAGGTCGTCGAGGCCATCTCCCGCTTCAAGAACGAACCCGACTGGATGCGCGAGTTCCGGCTGCGGGCCTATGAGGTTTTCCTGAAGAAGCCTGTGCCCGAGTGGGGCGCCGACCTGTCGCCGCTGGACTTCGACGACATCCGGTACTACGTCCGGCCCACCGACCGGGCCGGCCGCACCTGGGACGAGGTGCCCGACACCATCAAGCGGACCTTCGAAAAACTGGGCATCCCGGAGGCGGAGCGCGAATACCTGGCGGGGGTCAGCACTCAGTATGAATGCCTGACCGGCGACACACTCGTCCTCTGCGCTGGCCGTGCGGTGCCCATCAGGGACGTTCAGCCCGGCATGGAGGTCTACGCGCTGGACGAGGACGGCTGGCGGATGGTCAAGCGGCGGGTGCGCGGTGTGGCGTTCAAGGGGGAGCGCCCGGTCTACGAGGTCGACGCCGGCGGCCGGAAGATCCGCTGCACGGCCAACCATCCATTCCTGGCCCTGACCTACACGCGGCGGCCGGGGCGGCAGCGGGGCCGGTTCGGTGTGCGCTGGGCCCACCTCCACGACCTGAAGCCGGGGGACCATGTGGCCGTGGTCACGCAGGTGGCCGATGAGGGACGCCCGGAACCGCTCCCCGATCCGGCCCTGATCGCCGGATACGTCGACGCCGGTGGCTACGTCCAGGCCGCCGCGCCATACGCATTCGATTCCGAGATGGAAGGCAAAGGGTTGGTCACGGTGCAGCGTGCTCACCGATTGCGGTTCACCGATGACCCGGGCGTCCTGGCGCCCCATTCGCTCGAGGTGGCGCGGGGCTTCGAGCAGCGGTGGCGCACCCACCGGTTCGGTTCCGCCCACCGTCCAGGTCGCGTTTCGTTGACGAGGAGATCGGTTTCGCCCGCATCCGTTCCATCGAGGCAGCCGGCATCGAACCGGTCTATGACATCGAGGTGGAAGGCGCCCACAACTTCGTCGCCCAGGGGATCATCGTACACAACTCCGAGGTTGTCTACCACAACATCCGCAAGGACCTGGAGGAGCAGGGCGTCATCTTCGTGGATACCGACACCGCCCTCCGCGACC
>DYIH01000218.1 GCA_020723785.1 Thermaerobacter marianensis | reverse complement strand
TTCTGGGGCGGCGGCCCCCCCTTCGGCCTCCGGTCCGGTTTGTGCGACAGGCTCTTGGCCACCGCCTACCACCTGGCGGAAAGCACAGTACGGGATACCTTCGCCAATATCTTTCGAAAGCCGGGGGTGACAAACCTGACGCAGGTCCTGATCGCCGTGCTCAAGCGCGGCTGGCTGTGAGCCTGACCTCACCGCCCGAAAAGATTGGCGAAAAAGAGCCGCAGGCTGTCCCACGCCGAGCGGAAAAAGCCTGCCCGTGGCACGTCACCGGTGGCCAGGAGATCGAAACCGGCCAGGGTGCGGTCATTCAGGCGGACCGACAGTCGACCCAGGGCCTGCCCCTTGCGCACCGGGGCCACCACGCGCCGCGGCGCCTCGACGGTGACATCGATGGCATTCTCCTGGCCGCGGGGAACGGTGACCCGCACCGGCCCGGACGGCGCGAGGGCGACCTGGCGGGCCTTTCCCTTGTAGACGGTAACCGGTGCGACCTTCTCCCGCCACACGACCTCCCGCGTGACGAAGTTGTTGAAGCCGTAGTTGAGCAGGGCGCTGGCCTCGGCGGCGCGCGCCGTCTCGCCGTCCCGCCTGGCGTCGCCCCGCACCCCTATGACGACGGCGATCAGCGACATGCCCTGATCACTTGCCGTCGCCGACAGGTGGTAGCCGGACTCGGGCAGGTGGCCGGTCTTCAGGCCGTTCACCCGGGGGTCCTGCAGAACGAGTTTGTTCCAGTTGAACTGCCGGATGTTGTTGAAGGTGAACTCCTTCACCGATGCGATCCGCAGGGCATCGGGGTGGGCGGTGATCACGTGCCGGGTCAGATTGGCCACGTCGGCTGCCGTGGTGTACTGGTCGGGAGCCGCCAGGCCGTGGCTGTTGGTGAAGCGCGTCTCGGTCAGCCCCAGCCTGCGGGCCTGCTCGTTCATCGCCCGGACGAAGGCGGCCTCCGTCCCGGCCAGGTGCTCGGCCAAGGCCACAGCGGCGTCGTTGCCGGAGGAAACCATCAGGCCCAGCAGCAGATCCTTGGCATAGACCTGCCTGCCGACCTCGATGAACATGTTGGAGAGCCGGTTGTTGAGGGCCAACCGCCAAGCGTTCTCGGAGATCGTCACCCGCGTCTCCGGCCGCAGACGCCCCTGCTCCATGGCCTCCAGGGCCAGGTCGAAGGTCATGATCTTGGCCAGGCTGGCCGGCTGGACCTTTTCGTGCTCGTTGAAGGCGTAGAGAACCTGCCCGGTGGCCGCGTCCATCAGCAGGCCGGAGCGGGCCTTGACGCCGAGGGGGTTGGGGACCGGTTCTTCCGGCGTGACGATCCCCTGCGCGGCCGCCGGGGCTGCCGCCGGCATGCCAACGGCGGGCGGCGCGGTCTGGGCGACGGCCAGCCGGCCGGCGGCCAGCGAAGCCGCCGGAACCGCCAAGGCCGTTATAAGAAGGCATGCCTTGAGAACCCGCAAACGGAACACGACGAGTCACCCCGGAGATGGTATGGGCTGGGACCAGGAGTATTATACCCTGGGAAGCAGCCGTACGCCGCAGCCTGCCTCAGGATTACCGGCTGGCGGATACCAGGGAATATCCCCGTCAGGGCTTCATTTCTCCCGAATGAACGCCTCGATCCCACGGCGGGCCTCGGGGGTCATGGCCACCCCGCTCACCGCCTCCCGAAGATAGCCCAGGGCCTGCGCATAGGTCATGTCCCCGATCGCCTGGAACGCCGCCTTGCCGGCGGCCACGGCGTCCGGGCTGCGGCCGGCGATCTCCTCGGCCAGGCGCCGCGCCGCGGCGTCCAGTTCCGGCGCCGGCACCACACGGGTGACCAGGCCGATGCGCTCCGCCTCGCGGGCGTCGATACGCCGGCCCGTGAGCATCAGGTCGAAGGCCCGTTTGCGACCGGCGGCCCGGAGGATGGGGGCCATGACCACCAGGGGGAAGAGCCCGATATGGACCTCCGGCAGGCCGAAGACGGCGTCATCGGCGGCCAGCGTCACGTCGCAGGCGGCGGCCAGGCCGCAGCCCCCGGCCAGGGCGTAGCCGCGGACGGAGGCGATGATCGGGCAGCGCACGCCGGCCATGGTCGCCAGCAGTTCGGCCAGGGCGCCGAAATAGGCCCGGGCTTCGGCGACATCCCCGGCCGCGGACGCCACCTCCCGCAGGTCGGCGCCGGCGCAGAAGGCCCGCTCCCCCGCCCCGCGCAGGATCGCCACACGCACGTCAGGGTCGTCGTCCAGCCGCCGGAAGGCGTCCGCCAGCGCGACGATCGTCTCCCGGTTCAGGGCGTTGCGCACCTCGGGGCGATTGATGGTGACCACGGCCACCGACCCGGTTTCGATCAGAACGGACTCCATGGGCTTTGCCGCTCCCTCCTGTTCCGGCCCCCCACGCCGCCGGGGCCGCCCCTTTTCACAACGCGCTCTTAGACCGGCGGGACGCCGTGCCGCCGCGCCGGCCACTCCCGGCGCTTGCCCTCATACAGGGCGAAGCGCCGCGCCAGTTCGTCCCGCAGGTCCTCGGGCGGGACGACGTGGTCCACGACCAGTTCCGAGGCCAGGCGGAAGAGGTCGACGTCCCGGCGGTATTCCTCCCGCTTTTCGGCGACGAACCGTTCCCGCGCCTCGCCGTCCAGTTCCATGATCCTGTTGTAGTAAACGGCGTTGACGGCCGCCTCCGGCCCCATGACGGCGATGCGCGCCGTCGGCAGGGCCAGGCAGGCGTCCGGCTCGAAGGCCGGGCCGGCCATGGCGTAGAGCCCGGCGCCGTAAGCCTTGCGCACGATGACCGAAACCTTGGGCACGGTGGCCTCGGCCACGGCGGTGATCATCTTCGCGCCGTGGCGGATGATGCCCTGCCGCTCCACGTGGGTGCCGATCATGAACCCGGGCACGTCGGCCAGGAAGAGCAGCGGCAGGCCGAAGGCGTCACAGAGCCAGATGAAACGCGCCGCCTTGTCGGCCGAATCGACGAACAGCACGCCGCCCTTGTTGAGCGGCTGGTTGGCGACAACGCCGACGGGCCGCCCCGCCAGGCGGGCCAGGCCGGTGATCAGCTCCGGGGCGAAGAGGGCCTTGATCTCGAAGAAGCTGCCCTCGTCCACCAGAGCGTCGATGACCTCGTGCATGTTGAACGGC
>DYIH01000217.1:2412-3173 GCA_020723785.1 Thermaerobacter marianensis | reverse complement strand
AAGACAAGGGTTTTTGAGAAGTGAAGTACTTCACCACCCATGCGTGGTGGGGGGCCATTCCCCAAGAAGGGGGATGTTACCATAATCGTCCTGTCGCACAACTGTTCAACCAGGTGCTCAAGCTGTGCGTCGCGGCCGGGCTGGTCAAGATGGGCGTGGTGGCCCTGGACGGGACGCCGATCCGTATCACCCATAACCCAGGGTTATGCGACAGGCTAATTTAATTTAATTATTGATAATGGAAAAACGATGGAGATAATGAGGGGTGGTGGCCATGGCTCCCCGCGAGAAAGGTCGCATTTCCTTGCATCTGGACCCGCCCGCTCCTTACCTGCTCATCGAGGAGCCTCGCATGCCCAGCATCCGGTATCTGCTTGCCCCGGGCTCGCAAGACCCGGGCGAAATTCCCTTTCCTTTGTCGGAAGAAGGCCGGGCGATCATCGCCGGCATCCTGCGCGACTGGGGGCTTCGTATCGTCGAGACGCTGATCGATACCGGTGAGGAGAAAAGACCCGCATGAGGGTGAACCTCCCATGAGCCCCCCACGTCGGGGCACGCGTCGAACTTCCTGCCTCCACCCCGTAGCCCGTCCCACCATGGCCATGACAAGTCGCTCGTGATCCGCTTCGACCGGACCCAGCCGCATGTCGGTTGCCCGGTCTTGTTCCGCCAGTCACCGACGACCAGGCTGGATCAGGGAGAATACGCGAATTCGACCGTATCCTTGACGCCAACACCGTCCAGACCGCCGGGTGAACGTC
>DYIH01000217.1:0-2402 GCA_020723785.1 Thermaerobacter marianensis | reverse complement strand
ACACCTACACGAAGGGCCAGGCGGCCAGCCGCTACCTGGGCGGCAGCGACCAGAGCGGCGGCGACATCACCGACTTCTGTTCGGGCTGCCACCGGTTTTTCACGGGACCCTACAACGAACTGGATCCTTAGGTTTACGACCGAAACACCGGCGTCGAATTGGGACGCCTCTCATTCACCTATAACGGCAACACCGTCCCGGGTTACCTGCACCGGCACAGGACTTCCAGCCCTTTGTCCGCGTCTGCTGGCGTAGCCACAGTACGAAGTAGGCCAGCCGCACCAAGCGGTTGCCTTGCTTGTTTTACCATACGGTTTCATCCCCCACCACCCTTCCCCATGGACACCCGTGAAGACCCATGACCCGTTGCGGTCCGATGCAGGTGAACACTGGGTCAATGTTCCCGATAACGGATATGGATAGCGACGCAAGGAATCCGCGAGCAAACCTTGTCCTGATTCCGAAAGGAGCAAGTGCAGTGAGCACCTCTACCGCCGTAGGATGGTGGCACAAGGCTGTGAGAATCGGGGTCCTCTGCCTGGCCATCTTCCTCTTTTCCGCCACCGCGTACGCCGGGTCCTGGACGGCGCGGGACTCCGGGACGACGAACACCCTCAACGATATCGTCTACGGCGGCGGCCGGTTCGTGGCCGTGGGCGACGTCGGCACGATCCTCACCTCCCCGGACGGCCGGACCTGGACGGCGCAGACATCCTTCACGACGGCAAACCTGAACGGTATCGCATACGATGGGAGCCAGTTTGTCGCCGTCGGCGCCGGCGGCACGGTCCTCACCTCCCCCGACGGCGCCACCTGGACGGAGCAGACCTCGGGTCCGACGGCAGCCTTGACCGGCGTCGTCTACGGCGGGGGCCAGTTCGTGGCCGTCGGCGGCACCAGCACGGTGCTCACCTCGCCGGACGGCGTCACGTGGACGGTCTACACATCCGGAACAACCGTCGACTTCGAGGACGTCACCTACGGGAACGGGCTGTTCGTCGCCGTGGGCGCCGGCAGCCTTGGAGAAGCTCTGGTTCTCTCCTCGCCGGACGGCGTCACGTGGACGGTGCGGTACACCATTTCTTCTACGGAATGGCCGTGGCTGTGGTCCGTTACCTACGGCGGCGGGCGGTTCGTCGTCGCCGGTGAAACGTCGGACGGCGGATGGGGAGGGCTGGTCCTCACCTCCACGGACGGTGTGACGTGGACATCTTTGAAGTACGGCACCCAGGGGCTGTGGGACGCCGTTTACGGCGCCGGGCATTACGTCGCCGTGGGTTACTCGGGGACGGTCGCCTACTCCACTGACACCACGGCATGGACCGGCGCCGCATCGGGAACCACCAACAATTTCAACGGCATCGCCTACGGCCAGGGAAAGTTCGTAGCCGTGGGCGACGTCGGCACGATCCGCACCCGCGCCCTGCCGGAGGGCGCCGTCAGCTGGTGGCGGGCGGAATCCGACGCGGTCGACTTCTTCGTGGGGGACGCGGGCACCGTGGCCGGCACCGTCTACTACGCCACCGGCGTGGACGGCCAGGGGTTCTCGTTCACCGGAGGCGGCTATATCGAGGCGCCGTACAACTCGGCCCGCGACCTGACGACTTATACCGTGGAGTCGTGGGTGAAGATCCCGGCCGGCGTGCCGGGGAACACGGCCACCGTGGTGGACAAGGCGGACCACGGCCGGGCCGACTGGTGGAACGACCGGAACTACCTGCTGGCCGCCGGCAAGGATCACGACCCGGCCACCGACGGCGACCTGACGGCGGCCGAGCCGGGAGCCGAGGTGCGGATCGACACGAACCTTAACGATGGCCTCTGGCACCACGTGGCGGTGGCCCGGGACGCCACCAATTTCAACCTTTACGTGGACGGCGTTCTGCGCTCGACGGTCGCAGCCGGCACACCATACACCAGCGCCTCCCAGCGGATATGGATCGGGGCTTACGGCCAGGTGGGCGGCACCGTCTATTACTCGCAGGTGACCCTGGACGAGGTGCGCATCTTCAATCGCGCCCTGTCGGCCAGCGAGATCGACGACCTGTACCGGACGGTGGAAACCACGCCGCCCACCCTCTCCGCCATCGGCGACCAGACCATCGACGAGGACACGGCCATCGGGCCGATCACCTTCACCGTCGGCGACGCCGAGACCCCGGCCGACTACCTCCTCGTGACGGCCACATCGAACAACCAGACGCTGGTGCCCGACGCCAACCTCGCCCTGGGCGGCTCGGGCACCGACCGGACGCTGACCGTCACCCCGGCGCCGGACCAGTACGGTACCGCCACCATCACCGTGGCGGTCTCCGACGGCCTGGCCACCACCACCGGAACCTTCGTGCTGACCGTCAACCCGGTAAACGACCCGCCGGTGCTCGACGTGAACGCCGGCCTCA
>DYIH01000216.1:773-3230 GCA_020723785.1 Thermaerobacter marianensis | reverse complement strand
CCGGCCTCGACGGGTTGGAGGACCAGGTGGAGTTCCGGAGCGTGGCCTCGCCCTTCGACTACGCTCGCCAGTCCCTGCTCTGCATCCCCCGCGGCCTGCCCGAGCCGCGGGGCGGCGGCGACGAGGCGTTCACCCAGGCCGCCGGCGACTACATCCTGCGCCTGGCCAGCATCGCCGAAGGGCGGACGCTGGTGCTCTTCACCGCCAACCGCATGCTCCGCCGCGTGTACCACCGCCTGAGGCCGGCCCTCGAGGAGCAGGGCATCCTGGCCCTGGCCCAGGGGGTGGACGGCGGCCGCTCCCGGCTGGCGGAAGAGTTCCTGGCCAACCCGCGCACCGTCCTCTTCGGTGCGGCCAGCTTCTGGGAGGGGGTGGACCTCCCCGGCGACGCCCTGCGCTGCGTCGTCCTCGTCCGCCTGCCGTTCCGACCGCCCAACACGCCGCTGGTGGAAGCGCGCCTGGAGGCCCTGGCGCGGCGCGGCGAGGACGGGTTCCGGCGCCTGTCCCTGCCGGAGGCGGTAATCCGCTTCAAGCAGGGGTTCGGGCGGCTGATCCGGCGCGCCGGCGACCACGGCGCCGTGGTCGTGCTGGACCCGCGCCTGATCGGTCGGATGGACTCTTACGGGCGCGCCTTTCTCGAGTCGCTGCCGGGGCCCCGCCTGTGCGTCGGCAGCGCCGACGAGGTGCTCCGCGAATTCGGCGCTTGGATACACGGAGTCTCCATGAGGTCCGTTGGCCTGATGGGATGAATTGGAGGGAGACCGGCTTGCGGCTGCTCTTGACCAACGATGACGGCGTCTACGCGGAGGGGCTGCAGGAGTTGCGTCACGCCTTGGAGGCGGCGGGGGAGCACGAGGTGTTCGTCGTCGCCCCGGAACGGGAACGCAGCGCGGCCAGCCACGCCATCACCCTGCACAAGCCTCTCTACGTGCACCGGGTGAAGATCTACGACTCGGAAACGCCCACCTGGTCCGTCAGCGGGACACCGGCCGACTGCGTCAAGATGGCCGTCCAGGCCCTCCTGGACAGACCGCCGGACCTGATCCTCTCGGGCATCAACCGCGGCGCCAACCTGGGCATGGACGTCCTGTACTCGGGGACCGTTTCGGCGGCCATCGAGGGAGTCATCCTGGGGCTGCCGGCCGTCGCCGTCTCCCTGGCCACTTTCTCCGACGCCGATTACACCTTCGCCGCCCGCTTCACCGTCGACCTGGTGCGCCAGGTCCAGCGGGACGGGCTGCCGGGTGGCACCCTGCTCAACGTCAACATCCCTGCCCTGGAAGAGGGACAGATCGCTGGCATAGCCGCTACGCGCCTGGGCCTACGCTATTACGACGATAAATTCCATCCCCGCCGCGACCCGCGGGGCAGGGAATACTACTGGCTGGCCGGGCAGGTGCGCCACGGCAAGGAGGAACCGGACACCGACGTCGGCGCCCTGGAGCAGAATCTGATCTCCATTACCCCCCTGCACCTGCGCCTCACCGACACGGAGATGCTGGGCCGGATGTCCGAATGGGTCGCCGTTCTGGAGCCCCGGTACGTGCGGGAGTAGCCGAGGTCAACCGTTCACTGGTCGGCGGTCAGCAGCTTCCACATCTCCACCAGGGCGGTGAGCACCGTGGCCGCGATGAGCGCGAAACCGATCGATACGACCCTGCCCCCCCATGGAACGAAATCGGAGAGGATCGACCCGGCCCAGAGGGCTCCCGGACCGGCGTTCATCGCCAGCAAATCGAACCGGGACGCGTCTCGGGAAGAGCCGGCCAACACCGGCAGCACGGCCACCGCCAGTTGCAGCGCCCAGCCGAAGACCAGCCCCTGCAGGGCCGCCTTTTCGATGGCCGAGAAAGGGAGGAAGACCGGCGACAGGTGGAGCACCGGAGCGAGGACGATCGGCGCGAACGCCCAGATGTAGGCCGCCTTGATGTGGGCGACGCGTACCGGCATTGGCCCGTCCTGTCCGCGTTTCCACGGCAGGTTGCAAAGAAGCAGGACGTTTCCGACCGCGAACGGGATCATGCCCGCCATCATCACGGGCGCCGCCTCCAGCAACGGACCGGCCACCAGCAGGGCCGCGCCGGCGGTGGTCAGCCAGTATATCGCCGGCACCCAGCCGGGGCGCGCCAGGGGCCTGCCCGTAAGGACCGGCAGCAGGTCGAGCAGTATCCCCGCGGCGGTCAGCGCCACGAACCCCCATAGGTTGGCGTGGATGTGGGCTTCACGGATCCCCGCTACCCCGCCGGGGGCGGGCAGGCCCAGCAGCAGGCCGACGGCCAGCCCGATGCCCAGGAGGAGGAAGATCGGCGCCGACAGGTAAAAGCGGGTGCCCGGGCTGATGCCCTGCGGGGAACGCCTGGCGGCGGCGTACAGGTTTCCGACCAGACTGGCGACAGCGGTGAAGACCAGGGCCGCGCCGGCCGCCGCGGTCAGTATGTGCCACGGCGGCATGCCCAG
>DYIH01000216.1:0-763 GCA_020723785.1 Thermaerobacter marianensis | reverse complement strand
GGAGGATGCCGGAGTTCAGCAGGAACCATTGCCGCCAAGTCGCGGACGCCGATTGTCCGACGACCCCCAGCCGCTTGGCGGCAAGGGTGGGCACCGTACCCATGATGACCTGGGTGACCGCTCCGATGGTTACGATATGGGTGCGTATCCAGGTGATTTCACGGACCGGCGCAATCAATTGCAAATTGCCCAGGCCGAGCAACAGGAAGGCGATGGCCGCCCCGACCAGATAGAGCATCGACGTCAGATAGAAGAGGTTCAAAGGAGCAACCATCACGAGCCTCCCCGGGTGACCGGCATCACAGTGATTGTAGCATATCGCGAAGTTACGATAATTTTGCGATCATAACGCTTTGGCCGGGGTCGGGTTGCGCCTGCAGAGTCAGAAAGTCTCAACATAACGTTCCGCTCATGGTGAACGCTATCGGTGCACGGCTGCGGAACGCTCGTGCGGCGGTTGCCTGGGCAGCCGCATTCTGGTCTGGGGGGAGTTCCGATGGCTCGCAGGAACCGGGCGAACGTCCCTGAAGCCGGTGAGGCGCTGGATCGGTTCAAGTACGAGGTGGCCAGGGAGTTGGGCCTGGACGACGAGATCGCGCGCAAGGGTTGGGGCAACATGACCACCCGCGAGGTGGGCAAGATCGGCGGTAACATGGTCCGGCGAATGGTGGAATTCGCCGAGCGGAACATGGCCGACGAGGCCGCTCCGGCCAACGCCCCGGTCGCGGCCCCCAACCGGGTGGACAACCGAGACGCGGAGACG
>DYIH01000215.1 GCA_020723785.1 Thermaerobacter marianensis | reverse complement strand
GCGCATGGTCAGCTGGGTGCCGGGCTCGCCGATGGACTGGGCGGCGATGATGCCCACCGCCTCCCCGACGTCGACGTCGTGGCCCGTGGCCAGGTTGCGGCCGTAGCAGCGGGCACAGACCCCGAACCTGCTGCGGCAGGTGAGGACGGACCGGATGCGGACCTCCCCGACACCGGCCTTGACGATAGCCTCGGCCGGGTCCTCGTAAATCTCCTCACCGGCCCGGACGAGGACCTCGCCCGTTTCCGGATGGGTGACGTCCTCGGTCGCCGTGCGCCCGATGATACGGCTTTGCAGGGATTCGATCTGCTCGTTGCCGTCCTTGATCTCAGAAACCGCGATGCCCTCGGCCGTTCCGCAGTCTTCCTCCCTGACGATGACGTCCTGAGCCACGTCCACCAGGCGGCGGGTGAGGTACCCCGAGTCGGCTGTCCGCAGGGCGGTATCGGCCAGGCCCTTGCGGGCGCCGTGGGTGGAGGTGAAGTATTCCAGCACCGTCAGGCCCTCGCGGAAGTTGGCCTTGACCGGCAGCTCGATGGTCCGCCCCGACGGGTCGGCCATCAGGCCGCGCATCCCGGCCAGCTGGGAGAGCTGGCTGACGTTGCCGCGGGCCCCCGAGGTGGCCATCATGTAAACCGGGTTGAACCTGTCGAGGGTGTTCATCAGCTTTTCGGTCAACTCGTCCTTGGCCTGGGTCCAGACCTCGATGACCTTCTCGTAGCGCTCCTCGTCAGTCAGCAAACCGCGGCGGTACTGGGCCTCGATCTCTTCGACCTGGCTTTCCGCCTGGGCCAGGATCTCCCGCTTCTCCGCCGGTATGACGATGTCGGTGACGCCGATGGTCGTCCCCGCCCGTGTGGCGAACCGGAACCCGAGTTGCTTGATGCCGTCCAGCATGCGGGCCGTGGCCGCGTTGCCGTGCCTGCGGTAGCACTCGGCCACGATGCTACCCAGCTGCTTCTTGTCGACGACCCGGTTGATGTACCGCTGGTCCTCCGGGAGCGATTCGTTGAAGATTATCCGGCCGACGGTGGTGTCCAGCCGCTGGCCGTTGAACCGGACCCGAATCCGGGCGTGCAGGTCGACCTCGCCAAGGTCGTACGCCAGACGGGCCTCGTCGGGCGAGGCGAAGACCCCGCCCTCGCCCCTGGCGCCGGGGCGTTCCAGGGTAAGGTAATAGCAGCCCATGACCATGTCCTGGGTCGGCGTGACCACGGGCGCGCCGTCCTTGGGGTTGAGCACGTTGCCGGCCGCCAGCATCAGGATGCGGGCCTCGGCCTGGGCCTCCGCCGATAGCGGAACGTGCACGGCCATTTGGTCGCCGTCGAAGTCGGCGTTATAGGCCGTGCAAACCAGGGGGTGGATCTGGATGGCGCGGCCCTCCACCAGCACCGGCTCGAAGGCCTGGATGCCCAGGCGGTGCAGGGTGGGCGCGCGGTTCAGCAGGACCGGGTGTTCCCGGATGACCTCCTCCAGGACGTCCCACACCTCGTCGCGGGCGCGCTCCACCATCCGCTTGGCGCTCTTGATGTTGTGGGCATATCCTTCCTCGACGAGTTTTTTCATGACGAAGGGCTTGAAGAGTTCCAGGGCCATCTCCTTGGGGAGGCCGCACTGGTGCATCCTCAGCTCGGGGCCGACAACGATGACCGAGCGGCCCGAGTAGTCGACGCGCTTGCCCAGCAGGTTCTGGCGGAAACGGCCCTGCTTGCCCTTGAGCATGTCGCTCAGGGACTTGAGCGGGCGGTTGCCCGGCCCGGTCACGGGACGGCCGCGGCGGCCGTTGTCGATGAGGGCGTCGACGGCCTCCTGGAGCATGCGCTTCTCGTTGCGCACGATGATGTCCGGCGCCCCCAGGTCCAGGAGGCGCTTCAGCCGGTTGTTGCGGTTGATGACCCGGCGGTAGAGGTCGTTCAGGTCGGAGGTGGCGAACCGGCCGCCGTCGAGCTGGACCATTGGCCGGAGTTCCGGCGGGATGACCGGGATGACGTCGAGGATCATCCACTCCGGCCGGTTCCCTGATTTGCGGAAGGCCTCGACCACCTCCAGCCGGCGCACGGCGCGCATGCGGCGCTGGCCGGTGGAGTGGCGGATCTCGTCACGCAACTCCTCGGCGAGCGTCTCCAGGTCGATCCTCTGCAGGAGTTCCTTGACGGCTTCGGCGCCCATGCCGGCGCGGAAGGCGTGGCCGTACTTCTCGCGGTGCTCGCGGTACTCGTTCTCCGTCAGGAGTTGGTTCTCCATGAGCGACGTCTCGCCCGGGTCGATGACCACGTACGAGGCGAAGTAGAGCACCTTCTCGAGGGCGCGTGGGGATATGTCCAGCAGGAGGCCCATGCGGCTCGGGATGCCCTTGAAGTACCAGATGTGCGACACCGGTGCGGCCAGCTCGATATGGCCCATGCGCTCGCGCCGCACCTTGGAACGGGTGACCTCCACGCCGCAACGGTCGCAGACGACCCCCTTGTAGCGGACGCGCTTGTATTTACCGCAATGGCACTCCCAGTCCTTGGTCGGGCCGAAGATCTTCTCGCAGAAGAGGCCCTCCCGTTCCGGCTTGAGGGTGCGGTAGTTGATGGTTTCGGGCTTCTTGACCTCGCCGCGGGACCACTCCCGGATCTGCTCCGGGGACGCGATACCGATACGGATGGAATCGAAGTAATTCAGGTCAGCTCCCAGGCCGTTGCCGGCCTCGTTGCCGAAGGTTTCGATACCGTTCACCCACCGCCACCCCTATTCCTCGTCTTCGTCCACCAGCGCGAATTCCGCGGCATCGCCGTCGCCCTCTTCGGTCAGGTCCTCCTCGATCATGGCCTCGGCCAAGTCGCCGTCGTCCGGCTCCTCTTCCTCGCCGTCATCCCCGGCCGCCGCATTCCTGCCGGGCCGGACCGGCGCCTCGCCGATATCGAGGTCCAGGTCCCTGGCCAGGTCGGTGACGTCATCCTCTGTCTCGCGGATCTCGATCTCCTGGGCGTCCTCGGTCAGGATGCGGACGTCCATGCCCAGGCTCTGCATCTCCTTGATCAGCACCTTGAAGGACTCGGGCACCCCGGGTTCGGGCACGTTCTCGCCCTTGATCACGGCCTCGTAGGTCTTCACCCGGCCGATTACGTCGTCGGACTTGACCGTCAACAGTTCCTGCAGGGTGTAGGCCGCGCCGTAGGCCTCCAGGGCCCACACCTCCATCTCCCCGAAGCGCTGGCCGCCGAACTGGGCCTTGCCGCCCAGCGGCTGCTGGGTGACCA